>JANLUG010000154.1:0-19586 GCA_031363335.1 Gammaproteobacteria bacterium | reverse complement strand
ATCTGAATTGCGAATCCATCGTCGCCGAGACGTTCGGCGGCCGACCGCCGGCGAACCTGCGCATCACCAACAAATGCGGGCTCGGTTCACCGAAGCCTGATGAAGTGGCGCCACAGCTCGTCGCCTCGTTGGAGGCAAGTCTCATGGCGATGAAGCTGCAGCGGATCGATGTGTTCTTTCTGCACTCGAACATCTGCCCGGACGACTTCGTATACGCCCATGGCAACGAACGCCGCGACACGTTCGCGACGCGATGGTCACTGTATCGCGACCACGTGGTGCCGACCCTCGAACGACTGCGGCGCGACGGTCGAATCGGCGCCTGGGGCATCACGGGAATTGGCGTACCGGCGACGATCGTCACGGCGCTCGAGCACACTCCGACGCCACAGGTCGTACAGGTGATAGCCAATCTACTCGACAGTCCCGGCAGCCTCCGCTCGTACGCCGCGCCCGCACAACCGCGCGACATCATTGGCTCGGCTGCAACGAATCGTGTCGGCACCATGGGCATTCGGGCAGTTCAGGCGGGCGCATTGACGCGCGGCGTGGATCGCCCGCTATCGCCGAACAATCCCGACGGTCGCGACTACGCCCGCGCGGCACCGTTTCGCGCGCTGTGTGAACAGTGGGGCGAAGATCCCGCGGCCATCGCGCATCGCTACGCCCTGACGATGGCCGGCGTCGACACCGTGGTACTGGGCGTGAAGAACCGCGCCGAACTCACGCAGTGTCTCAATGCGGAAGCCGCAGGACCGCTCGATGCAGTGATGCTCGACGCGATCGATGCGCTTGGGTTGCGAAACTAACCCAGCCCACCCTCACCGAGTTAGGATCGGCGCATGTGCGAATCACACGACGTTGTCGACCAGACACACAGCAGCCACCCGCGTAACGGTTACCGGCTGATAGAGCATTGGCCCACTTACCCGCCCGGCATGCACTTCGAAATGGGATCGGGCGTCGCCGTGGACGCCGCGGGCATCGTCTATCTGTTCACGCGCGACATCGAACATTGGGCGGCCCATCCGCTCGCGATGAAGGAAAAGATGGGGAAGAGCAGCATCTCCATGTTCAATCGCAACGGTGAATTCCTGGGCAAGTGGGGCACATCCGACGAGCGTGGCTTTGCCCTCGGCGCGCATACGCTGTACATCGAAAAGGACGGGATGTTCTGGGCCACCGACCGCGACGGTCACACGGTGCGGAAGTATCGCCCCGACGGCGAACTGTTATTGAGCCTCGGCACCTTCGGCAAATGGGGCGATGATCGCAGCCACTTCAACGGACCCACCGCGGTGGTCGTGCAGAGCAACGGCAACATCGTCGTTGCCGACGGTTACTGGAATTCGCGCCTGGTGTGGTTTTCCCCGGAAGGCGAGTTCATCAAGTCGGTGGGAACGTGGGGGCGCGGGCCAGGACAATTCAACACGCCTCACGCGCTGGCGCAGGATTCACAGGGCCGGCTGCTGGTCGCCGATCTCTGCGGCGGAAATTTTCACGCCTACATGACCGTTGCCGGACAGGTCGCCGAACAGCGCACTCAACCGACTCCCGGCTGCCGATCCCGCATCCAGCGTCTCGACCCGGACGGCAACTACATCGACGAGTGGACACATATCGCGCCCCTCAGCATTGCCGTTTATGGGAAACGCATCTACGCAAGCGACAAGATGAGCAATCTGGCGATTCTCGATGAGGACACCGGCAAAGTGCTGCAACGCGTCGACGACATCGCGATCTACATTCATCAGCTGGCGATGGATAAGCACGGCGACCTGTACACCGCATCCGTCTATCCGGAACATGCAGGTATGAAGCGCGGCGTAGAGGGGCCATCTCATCGACGCTGGACACGAGAGCCGGCGCGCTGAGCCGTATGCCATTCAATCAATCAATCAATCAATGGTCCGGGAGAGACAATGATCATCGTAGTTGCAGCGCTTCGATTCGAAAATCGACAAGACCGGGATCGCGCGGTGGCCCTCACGGCAGACGTGCAACTGGCGACCCGCGTTGAAGAGCGCGGTTGCCGCGACTACTGCTTCGCGCCCGATCCGTCGGTACCCACCCGTATCCAGGTATACGAACTCTGGGACGATAGCGACAGCCTCGCGGCGCACTTCAAACACCAGAACTATCAGAAGATGGTGGAGCTGCTGTCCACCGCCAACATCAAAGAGAGCATCAATCAGGCGTACCTCGTCGAACGAGGCGAGCCTGTGTATGGTCCCAACGGGGAAAAAAAGTCGCAGTTCTTCGCGAACTGACGATCAAGCGCGAAATCCCGGAGCGATATGAGCGACCACGACCAGATTTTGACGAACGCCAGGGTCTTCACGGCGAAGGACGAATCCGTCATCGAGTCCGGCGCCGTTTGGGTGTCCGGCAACGTCATTCGCTACGCGGGTCCGAAGGCGCAGCTACCCGCCGTACCGGCCGACCATGAGCGGATCGACGTCGCAGGCAAGTTCGTCATGCCGGGAATGACGGAGACACACGCCCATCTGTCGTTCGCCGACGCCAGTCCGTTCGCCATCGGCGCAACTTCAGTGGAAGACGCGACCATCATCGCTGTCAAAAACGCCGCGTTGATGCTTGCATCCGGATTCACGTCTGCAATCAGCTTCGGCTCCACCTACAAGATCGACGTCGCATTGCGCGATGCCATCAACGCCGGGCGCATCGTCGGCCCTCGACTTCTGGCGGCGGGACGAGACCTCGGCGCGACGGCCAGCAACGTCGACTCGCCCGGTGGTCTCAGCCAGATCGAAGACGGCCCCTGGGCGCTTCGCAAAGCGGTGCGCGAACAGCGCAAGTCGCGCGTCGATGTGGTGAAGATCTTCATCGACGGCGAGGCGATCAATCCAATCAATCCGCCGGGTGAACTGTCGTTCTGCGACGAAGAAGTGGCGGCCGTCGTCGATGAAGCGCATCGACGCAAGCTGCGCGTCGCGTGTCATGCGCGATCGGCCGCCGCGGTGAAGCAGGCCGTGCGGGCCGGCGTCGACTACATCGGACACGCGAACTATCTGGACGACGAAGCGGTGGAGTTGCTCGCGATGCATCGCGATCGCATCTTCGTCGGGCCGGCCATCGCGTGGGAGGTTCAATACCTCGCGCAGTGCGAAAGCCTCGGGATCTCTAAAGAAAAGGTACGCCAACAGGGTTACGAAGCCGAGATCGATGCGACGATCGCCTCCGTAGCCAGGTTGCGCGCGGCGGGCGTGCGGCTCGTCGTCGGCGGCGACTACGGCATCAGCATCGCGCCGCATGGGACCTACGCAAAAGACCTCGAGTACTTCGTCGACTTGTTCGGCATGTCGTGTGCGCAGGCGCTGATTTGCGCGACGCGCAACGGCGGCCTCGCGTTCGACCCGCACGGCAGCATCGGAACGTTAGCAGAAGGCTCGCTTGCGGATCTGGTGATCGTCGATGGCGATCCGTTGACCGATATTCGTGTTCTGCAGGACCGCACCCGATTGACCGTGATGAAGGACGGCCGCTGGTGATCAATTCTATTTCCGCAGTGAGGATCGATCGATGAGATTCGGCATGCTCTACGAGCTTCAACTCCCCAAGCCCTGGAATCAGCACAGCGAACAGCAACTGGTCGACAATGCGATCGAACAGTGTGTGCTCGGCGACAAGCTCGGCATCGACTACGCCTGGTCGGTCGAACATCACTTTCTGGAGGAGTACTCGCACTGTTCCGCCAGCGAAGTGTTTCTGTCCGCCATCGCTGCGCGCACCGAACGCATCAAGATCGGTTTCGGCATTCGCCAGGTGATCTCCAACTACAACCATCCGGCGCGTACGGCCGAGGCAGTGGGCATGCTCGACCTCATCTCGCATGGCCGCGTGCAGTTCGGCATTGGTGAGGGTGCGACGCGGTTGGAGCTGGGCGGCTTTGGAATACCGGCGAAACGCAAACGCGCAATGAGCCTCGAAGCGGCACGCGAGATCGCCGACATGATGGTGATGGAGCCGTATCCGGGATACGAATGCGAAGACTGGTCATTGCCGTGTCGCAACGTGCTTCCGAAGCCGATCCAGAAACCGCATCCGCCGATGTGGATGGCGTGTACCAATCGCGACACCATCAAGGTGGCGGCACAGAACGGTCTCGGTGTACTCGCCTTCAGCTTCCTCGATCCCGACGAAGCCAAGACCTGGAGCTCCATCTACTACGACACCATCCGGTCCGAGGAATGTGTGCCGCTGGGACATGCGGTGAACGCGAACATCGCCATGGTCTCCGCGTTTTCGTTGCACGACGACCACGCCGAGGCCGCGCGTCGCGGCGAAGATGGTTTTCGCTTCTTCGAATATGCGGTCGGCGCGCTGGTGACCGATGACGTGGTGCCCGGGCGCAGCAGACTCTGGGAACAATTCGAAGCCCGCAAGGCGGCGAAGGCCGGCGGGCAACACGTAGTGGACGCCGCCTACGGCGGCGCGGCCGCAAATCCCGATCGAAGCATGACCCGCTCGCCCGGCATCGGCACGCCGGATGAGTTTCGTACGCACATGCACAGCTTTGCAGACGCCGGTGTCGACCAGGTGATCTTTCTGCAGCAGGGCGGCAACAATCGGCACGAACATATCTGCGAGAGTCTCGAACGATTTCACAGCGACGTGCTAGACGATTTTGCGAAGGGGCGCGACGCGCGAGAGCAGCGCAAAGCTGAAACACTTGCGCCTTACACAGAAGCGGCGCTTGCCCGACGCAAACACCGGGCGCCCCTCACGGACGACGAAATTCCCATCGTCCCCGCATCGCGCGCCAAGCCGGTCGCTTCGTAAAAGATCCCGCGCGTGCCCGGCGACGACGCGTTGATATCGGCCGGCGAACTCGAGTCACTCCTGGATGCAGGCACATCCGAAGTTGTGATCATCGAAACGAGTTGGTCCACGCTGGACGACGCTGCGGACTACAGGCGTGGGCATATCCCCGGTGCGATTCATCTCGACACCGATGACCTCGAGAACGGCTATCCGCGGTGGCTGCTGCGACCCCCCGGTGAGCTGCATGAGGTGATCGGCCGGCACGGTATCGCCCCGCACACGACGGTCTTCGTATACAGCAAACGGGCAGAAGCCGCTGCGCGCCTTTGGTGGGTGCTGCGCTATGCCGGCGTCGCCGACGTACGGCTGGTGGATGGCGGTCACACCGCGTGGATCAATGCAGGTTTTCCCAGCGAAACAGCCATCAGTCGGCCGCGCGCGGCCTACTTCCGCACATCTGTTCGCTCGGAACTGCTCGCGACCACCGACGACGTGCTCGGATGCATCGGCAGTGCGCGAACCTGGCTCGTCGATGCCCGCAGTGCTAAGGAGTACGCCGGCGAGACCAGCGGCTACCGCTACCTCGATCGCAAAGGCCGACTGCCGCATTCGATCCACATCGGCGACACGTCCGACGCGGCGCATATCTACACGGCCCCGGACGGCAGGCTGCGCCGGCTCGACCACATCCGAAGGAGGTGGGAGAAGGTGGGTTTGCGCAATAGCGGGGATCCGGCCAAGTTCGATCGCGATGTGATCTTCTATTGCGGCAGCGGCTGGCGTTCGAGCCTTGCCTTCTTCTTTGCCTGGAGGATGGGCTACCGGAACATCCGCAACTACTCCGATGGATTCTGCGGCTGGAGCACCCGTTATGTGCCTGACGCCCGCGCAGAGGGGATCACCCCCGGCTGGCGCCAGGAGCCCACCCACAATCCGGTCGAAACACCGCCTGAATAGAGATACTGAAAATCAGTGCGCCGCCGTTGCTGTTGACGACAAAGACAAAAAAGGGCGAAGTCGGGAACGCCACCGGCCCTCGCGCGTCGCCGCGAGATTCAGCGTGTGAGACCCCCCTGAACCTGATCGTGGTGATACAACGCACGTAGTCGCGGAGACGTGATGACCGACAACGCCATTCTTCAATCGTTCGAGATCGCAGCCGAACGCGCGGGCGATATTGCGCCGGCCGTCTACGAGGCGTACTTCGCGCGCTGCCCGGAGTCCCGCGAGCTGATGCGATTCCTCGACATCTACATGCGCGGACGAATGCTCGATAGCCTGTACGAGCTATTGATGGCCGATGAGATGTCGGAACAGTTTCGTTACCTGCAGTTCGAGGCGACGAACCACGCGACCTACGGCGTGCTACCGCACATGTATCAAAATCTGCTCGCAGCTGTGCGAGATACGGTTCAGGAGGCATGTGGCGCCGATTGGACACGTGCGATGGCGGCGGCCTGGAATTCGCGCCTCGATGTATTGCTTCGAGAGATTCGATCCGTTTTGACGCCCGCGGAAGCGACTAGTAAACCTTGATCACCTTCGTAACCGCGAGCCGTATCACCATCATGTCGAGCTGCGTGCGCCACTGCTCGATATCCTTCTCGGCCTGTTGCGGCGACCGGTAGCGAAGCGTGACCTGCCGGAGCCATTGATAGCGCGCGTCTTCTTCGGTCGTGCAGTCGCCCTTGAAGAGATACCCCGCGCCCGCCTCACCGTCCGCGCCCTCACCGCCGCCGATGCAAATCGAGGCCTTCGGGTTTGAACATCGATGCTTCCTTCAACCGGGATGCGTCAATTGGGCTGCTTCAATTCGAAAGTAACTGCGACATGAATCGCTGCTGCGCCGCGACCCGCTCCGGATCGGCCTCGCCGAACGCATCCAACATCTCGGTAACACGTCCCTGCGCGGCTTCCTTCATCTCCGGATGCGGGAACAGGTAGAAGAGATTGTTCTTGATGCCTTGAACAACCAGTTCTGCGACCTCAGCGGGATCGATGCCGGTATTCATCGCGAGATTCATGATCTCGCTGTGCGCAGCGGCCGCTTCCTGCGCGGTCTGTACCTGCACGTCGAACTGCTCCGGCCGCGTCCGCTCGCTCTCCAGAATGCGGGTGCGCACCATCCCCGGACACAGCACCGAAACGCCGATGCCGTGGGGCGCCAGATCCATACGCAGCGCCTCACTCATACCCACAACGGCAAACTTGCTCGTGTTGTAGACGCCGAGACCCGGCGACGTCGTGACGCCGGCCATCGATGCGGTATTGACGATGTGGCCGCCTTCGCCGTGTCGCTCCATTCGCGAAAGGAACGTCTGCAGGCCGTTGACGACGCCGCCGACGTTCACCCCCATGACCCAATCCCAATCTGCATAAGTGACTGCATCGAGTGCACCGCCGCGGTAGACGCCGGCGTTGTTGCACAGCACGTGCACATTGCCGAGCTCTGCCTCTACCTGCCGCGCCACGGCTTCGTACTGCGCGCGGTCCGTTACGTCGAGTTGTACGGCCAGCACCCGCGCATTGCTGCCGGATAGCGCGGCTTTCGCTCGCGCCAGCGCCTCAGCGTCGACGTCAGCGATGACCACATTCATGCCTTCGTTGAGAAACGCCTGCGCCATCGCGAATCCGATGCCGCTTGCGCCGCCCGTAACGAATGCGTTTCGACCCGTCAGTTCCTGCATGATTTCGTACCCCTACGCGACTGAGATGCCGCCGTCGACCGCGACGACCTGCCCCGTGATCATCCGCGCCTTGTCGGAGGCATAGAACACCGCCAGGTTGCCGATGTCCTGCGGCGTCTGCTCGCCGCCCAGCGGCGTTTGCGCCGCCACCATCGCCTCGAATACCTGGCGCTCGGTCATGTTCGCGAACTCCGGACTGCGCTGTTTGATCCGCGCCGCGAGCATCTCCCACGCACGCGTCCACAGAAATCCGGGGCAGATGCAATTGACACGGATACGACGCGGCGCGAGTTCCATCGCGAGGGTCCGGGTGAGATGCACGACGCCCGCTTTCGCTGCGCCGTAAGCCGGCAGTTGCGGCGTCGGCCCAAGCGCTGCAATCGACGCGACATTCACGATGCTGCCGTGACGTTCGATATGCGGCGACACGGCCGCGGAGGACGAGAACGTCGTGCGCAGATTCGACAGCAGCTGCGCATCCCACGCCGCGTCGCTCATCGCGGCCAAAGAATCCGCTTGTCCCGCTTCCTCGAACCCGAGCACCGGTCCGCCAATGCCCGCGTTGTTCACCAGCACGTCGATCCGACCATGTAGCGACAGCACGTGCGCTACGGCTTGCGCCATCGAGCGTTGGTCGGCGGCATCCGCGATGACGCCGCTGACCTTACCGGCAATCGTCGACGCCGTTTCGTCGAGCGGTGACCCGTCGAGGTCGGTGATCACCACCTTTGCGCCCTCGTTGGCGAAGCATCGCGCTATGCCGGCGCCGATGCCGTTGGGTCGTCCGGCCCCCGTGATCAGGACGACCTTGTCTGCGAGGCTCATGCAGGCTCTCCTTCAGTTACGCGCTAGATTCAGATTCCGGTCAGGCTAGCGTGGCGGCGCGCAGCAAGCCAGGCGCGTAGGTGCTGACGCGCGGCGCCTCGCGTTTGCCTTGAGCGCGCCCCGCCTCCGCTGTCGGTGTGCGAGCCGCAGGATCGAGTGCGTTGATCCCCATCGCGGCTTTGGCCGCGGCATCGGGCTCAACAACAACCACCCGCACGCCTCTTTCTTCCAGCGCGCTGATCTCCGCGCGCAAGCCGTTTCCGCCGAGCGACGGCGCATCGCGGCCGAGCGGCGAAAGGATCACGACAGCTGCGGCGTTCTCGACACGATCTGCGCTCTCCGCCGACCAAATGCCGCCATCGACATAGCGTCGACCGAGCATCGTGACGACGGGCCAGATCAACGGCACGGCACAGCTCGCGGTCACGGCATCGACCAGTTCCACACCGGAGCGTGCATCGAATAAACACAGCTCACCGGTTTCGACATCCACCGCAGTGACGGCGAAGCGCTTGGCTGGCCAACGGTGCGACGGCAATCGACCGGCAATCACCGCGCGACGCGCCGCCTCGGTAATGACGCCGGCATCGAGCGCCATGCTTCCAAGCCGCTTGATGCGCTCGACCGGATCGCCGATCTGGTTCACTTCGCGCGACGCAGCCAACAGCGCGCGCAATGCCGAAAACGGCGGCGACACTTCCGAGCCTTGCTGTGCAGGATCTGCCTGACGCGCGAACAACTCTTCCAGCGAAGCGCCGCTCCAGAGCTGCGCGCCGACCGTTGAGCCGGCCGACGTGCCGAGGATCTGATCGACCGCGCGAAGATCGACGCCTGCGTCGGCCAGACCGGCCGCAACTCCCGTCATCCAGGCGATGCCCGTAACGCCGCCCCCGCCCAACACCAGTGCCACACCCGTCATCGCGCCCCCATCCGAACCCGCATTTCGTCGCAGAGTAGCGTCGAGTTCACATCCGACACCAGCAGCCGCATCGTGGCCAAAGTCGTTGTGCTGATGCTTCAATACCCCGATCTACAATCGGCCACGCCAAGAGCGACGTCTCGTGCGCACTCCCATTCCACTCATCACCTTCTGCATCGCTACTTGCGCGCTTCTCGCCGCGGCAGACGCGGCAGCGGAACCGCGCTGGGCCGAACTCAATCATGAGGCGCGCCAAGCGATCGGCGCGAACGATTATCGGAAGCTGTACACCACCCTCGTCGAACTCTCGCCACTCATGCCCGGCAACGTTCGCGTCGCGTACAACATGGCGGCCGCCGCGGCCAGACTCGGCGATACAACTGCCGCACTCGAAGGGATCGGCGAACTGTGCAGCATGGGGCTCGTATTCGATCTCGACGCAGATACCGATTTCGAATCGTTGCACGGCTCCGCTCAATACGACGCAGCGCGTCGGTGCATGGCGCGCAACGAACAGCCGGTTACCCACGCGCACTTGTTGAAAGTGCTGGACGAGAAAGACCTGCTGCCGGAAGACATCGCATACGACCCGAAGTCGCGCAGGGTTTTCGTGAGCAGCATCCGGAGGATTCGCATCATCGATTCCGAGGGGCAGCTGTTCGCGAGCACAAACTGGCCGGTTCTTGCGCTCGCCGTCGATGACAAGCGGCGTACGCTCTGGGCAACGGTTGGATGGCTGCCGCAGTGCGATACCTGCGCTGCGAGCGACGAAGGCAAGAGCGCGCTCATTGCAATCGATATCGATACGGGTAGAACGACGCGACGTATCGAGTCGCCGGTGGCGGGATTACTCGGCGACATGACGATCAGCCGCGCCGGCGACCTCTACGTTTCGGAAGGACAGCACGGCGCATTGTTCCGTCTAACAACCGGCGCGGCGGCATTGGAGCGGCTCGACTCGCCGGGCGAACTGGCATCGCCTCAGCAACCTGCGCTCTCCGTCGACGAAGCGACGCTGTACGTTGCCGACTACTTGCGCGGCATCGCCGCCATCGACCTCAACACGCGCAAGCTCTCGTGGCTCCAACCGGGCCACGGCATTGCGCTCAGCGGAATCGACGGGCTCAAGGTGTTCGGCGCCTCGTTCATCGCCGTGCAGAACGGCACGCGACCGGCGCGCCTCGTTCAGATGTCGCTGGATCTGAAGCAGCAGCAGGTGCTCGAAGCGAATTGGCCCGGCCTCGGCGAGCCAACGCACGCAACGCTGATCGGCAATCGTTACCTTTTCATCGTGAACAGCGGCTGGCCCGAGTACGAGGGCAACGGTAAGAAGCGCGCGGGCAGCGCGCCGGTCGTCTCAGCGATCTACGAGATTGCACTGGAACCCGCCCCGCTTCAGACGCGATAAACTCGCCCGACAATCGTTCTCGCCCGCAACCAATGGAGGTCCCATGCCCGCACCGTTCGTAGTCACGCCCGCCGACGCGCCCAACTCACTCAAGGTCGTGGGCGAGGAAATCACCGTCCTTGCCTCAGGCGCGCGAACCGGCAGCTATGAAATATTCCGGCAGTCCGGGCCGGAGAACAGTGGACCGCCGCCGCACAACCACCCGTGGGACGAAGCCTTTTATGTCGTCGCCGGCGAAATCGCGTTCGGCTTCGACGGCAAGGAAATGATCGCGGCGCCCGGCACGCTCGTGCATCTGCCTGCAGGCAGCACGCATTGGTTTCGCTTCGGGAAAGGTGGCGGAGAAATGATATCGATGACGTCGCGCGCCGGTGCCGCGCAGATGTTCACCGACTTCGATCGGCAGATTTCGCCCGAAAATCCGGACCTCGGCAAACTCGTCGAAGTGGGTCGTCTGCACGGTTTGACGGTCGTGCCGCCGAAGTGATCGGTTCTTCACTGCGACCAACGGGCGCGGAACTTCAGTTGCCGATCAACTTCCCGATGGCATCGAGGTAACCGGCAAAAGCGGCGCGGCCTTTTGCGGTGATACGAATGCGCGTAAGCGGCTTGCGGGCGCGGAAACCCTTTTCGATCTCCACGTAGCCGGCCTCCTCGAGCTTGCGCAGGTGCACCGAAAGATTGCCTTGAGTAGCTTCGAGCAGGGATTTCAGCTCATTGAAATCGGCAGTCTCTGCGCTCGCCAGATAGGCCATCACACCCAAGCGCAGCCGGCCATGGATGACGTCATCGATCTGGCCGATGTTGAACGCCGTCATCGGCTGGCGTGTCCCCGCCTCAACTCTGCGCCGGTCGCATCATGACCGCGCCAGGTACCGCCATGAACAACACCAGCGCGACGCCGGCAACCATCGGGTAGAGCGGTGAGCCGATCGTCAACGACAACGCCACCGAACTGACCATCCAACCGAACGCCACGACGCCGAGCCACGCGCGCCGGCGCAACCGCCACGCAACCATCCACGCCGCGCCCTGCAGCGCGAATACCGCGCACGGGTACAACAGCCAGATCGTGAGACTCTTTTCGCGGAACGCCATAGTGGCGAACACGCACAACATCGCGAGCGTTGCGGTGCCCGAACCGGCGAACGCGGCCTGGAGCGCACGTGCCGCCACACCGCCTTCCGACGCCTTTCGACTGCTCCACGTGATCCATGCCAGTGCCAGCAGAAACGCCACCGTGATGCCGGCCGCGAAGAGCGATGCGAACGTATCGCTGTGCTGCACCCAGCCGTAGGCCTCCGCGCCGAAGACAAAACACTGCAGACCATAGAGCAAACCGCCTGCCAACAACGCCGCACCGGTGCCGCGTTGCGATTCACCGCCGCCTTCGGCTAGCGCGCGCAGGAACGCGAGATCGTCGCTGAGGCTTTGCTTCTCAACATTCATGCAGCGCCCTCCATGCGCGACGATACGCGCGCGTCACTGGAACCTGTCGGCATGCGCGGATAACGCCGTCCGTTCAAAACGGCACCGATGAACGTGCTCCGCACCATGTAGTGGTAGCTCGCGAACATGATCGGAAAGGCGACCGCGAGAATCAGCGGAAACTTGATCCACCACGGCCACGCCAACTGCGACACAACGATCTGCAGCACGAGCACGACGGGCATGTGGATGAGATAGAGCCAATACGATGCATCCGCAATATAACGTCGAGTGGCGCTGTAGCCGGAAAGAAATCGCAACGCGAGGCCGATCATTGCGAAGCTCCAGCACCACACAGCCACCGCATAGCTCGCCGCGTACGCGAACGTAGGCAGATCCCGACTGGCGACATCGATGCTCGGCGTCACGCCGACGTGCGCGAGGCAAGCGACGGTCGCGACCACCGCGATGGCCAGGTTCAGCGGCCAGCGAGCCTCGAACACATCCAGCAGTTGCGCCTGCCGATGCACCAGCCATCCGAACGCAAACGCGCCACCGAACGCCGTCATTGCGGCAATGTTCGGCAGCAACGTCATATCCGGCGTCGGAATTCCAAGCCACGGGCGCCAGCTCGACAACGTCATCAACGAGATGCACGTCGGCGCCGCGAGTACGAACACGCCGACTGGATTGCGCACGATGGCGCTGACGACGCGATCGAGGCGCGCCCGACCGCGCCCGCCGTTGTCGAACCTGACCACGACCACACGCGTCAGCAACGTCAGGGCGTAGAGCCACAACAGCACGTACAAGAACCACAGATGCGTCAGCGGAAACCCGAACGGCGGCGCGTTCGGATCCGGCGGCGGCTCGGCCGGCAGCGTGCCGCCGTTCATCACCCATGCGCCCCAGATCGCACAGCCGACGATGGACGCGAAGAGGAACGGCCAGCCCACCACCAGCGGCAAGCCGATGCGCCGCAATCGGTCGCGCACGAACGCGCGTTGCCCACGGCGATGGAACAGCAGATGCGCAAAGAAGCCGGCAATGAAGAAGAACGTCGCCATCCGGAACATATGCAGCACATAGAACGAGACCGAGAGTGTTGTGCTGGGGCTCTTGTCGACGATCAACCACATCGGGTGCGGCACATTGAGAAACGACATGGTCGAATGAAAGACGATACCCAGCATCAAGGCGAAGCCGCGGACGGCGTCGAGGGCATGCAGACGCTCCGCGCCCTGTGCGGTTTCGGGCGGCGCATTCGGGGTCACCGCCGCTCTCAGAGAGGTCGAATCGTAGCTTTGATCCATCGTCAGGCTTCCGTTTGAAGCTCAAGGACGCAGGATCATCCGCGAAGTAGTTTGTTTTGTAAACTAGTTTGTTACCGATGGTTCGGTTCAGGCGCCGCGCGCATCGATCCGCTCGAAGGCCGCCTTCGCGGCACGCATACCTTCCACGGCACGGGGGAATCCGCCGTACACGGTGAGCTGAACCATCACCTCTTCGACTTCGTCGCGCGTCACGCCATGGTTCAACGCACCCGGTACATGAACGGCGAGCTCCTCGGCACGGGCGAGAATCGCGAGGATCGCCACGGTCACCAGGCTGCGGTCGCGGCGCGATAGTTCGGCGCGCGCCCACAGTTCGCCGAAGCCCCAGTCGAACGCAAGTTCACCGACACCGCCGAGCGCATCAACGAGGTTGCCGCGCGCAACGGCCGGATCGGAGGCGAGGCGGCCGGCGAACAGCGTCGTCAGCACATCGGCCGCATCGCCCCAGCGCGCCGGGTCGTCCTTCGCTTTTGCTTCGGCGCGTTCCGGGTGGCGCTCGATGCCGTCGATCGCGCAGAACACTTCGTCGACGACACGGGAGGCCTGCATCGCCATCGGATAACCCGCGTAACCGGCCACCTGCAGGATGACCTCTTCCACCTCGGCCCGCGTGACGCCGTGATGAAGCGCGCCGCCAACGTGACTGCGCAGTTCTTCGATCGAACCGATCGTTGCGAGAAATGTCACCACGATCAGGCTCCGGTCGCGTCGCGACAGTTGCGGGCGCGACCATAGATTGCCGAGCACGTGGTCCACCGCGAACGTGCCGAGCGCGCCGTGACGGCGGACCATCGCCGTTGCCGCGCGGGCCGGATCGTAGCTGCCGCCGCCGAGTGTGCGCAGCAGATCGATTCCGTTGGCGCGTCGTTCCGATTGTTTACTCATGTGCCTCTCCCTACAGTTGGAACGATTCCTAAACTCCCCGTCGCAACGATGATCTCATCAGCGTGCGAACCACTCCAACGGAGATCTCACGATGCCGCCTCGCTTCATCGCCCGACAGTTGTCCCATCCGAGCGGGTTTCTGGGTCGTGTCATCAGGCTGCTCATGAATCGCGGCAATGCGGCGCTCAACACATTCGCAATCCAGCAGCTGCATCTGAAATCCACCGATCGGATTCTCGAGATCGGGTTCGGCGGCGGCGCCACGCTGCCTGTACTGATTGCGGGCGCCGCGTTCGTCGCCGGGATCGATCGCTCGATCGACGCCGTCGAATCAGCGAAAGCGCGATTCCCCGGAGACACGAGGCGGATCGACTTTCGACAAGGCAACGTCGAGGCCATTCCATTCGAGGACGCGTCATTCGACAAGGTCTTTACCGTCAACACGATCTATTTCTGGAGTTCTCTCGACGAAGGCTTCGCGGAAATCCACCGCGTCCTCGCACCGGACGGCACGGTCGTCATTGGATTTCTGCCGAAGCAATCGATGGACCGCATGAACTTTCCCGACGACATCTTCACCTCGCGTGCGCCTGAAGACGTGCTGGCGGCGCTGGGCCGAAACGGCTTTGCTTCGGCTCGCATCGAACGCCCGGATGCGACGACACGCTGGAATGTCATCGTCGCGACCCGTCCGGTAGACGGCAGCCAGGCTATGCGCCGGCTCAGCGCGTCATCTTGAACATCGTCCCGTCGGCCGCGCGCCCTTCGACGCTATCCAGATCAATCACGATCGCGACGCCCTTTCGCTCGGGATCGCCGCCTTGTTCGAACGGGTGCATTCCGCCGAACACCTTTGCTCGATCTGCATCTGGATCGGTTGGTCGGCGCGCGGCATGCTGGGTGTTCGCCGGTTACGAAGGCAAACCGCAAATGACTGCAGATGTTGGCGATCGGGCGCCTGGCTTCCAACTCCCCGACTCGACGGGCGCAACGCGCAGCCTGAGTGCATTGGTCGCAAACCGGCCGTGCGTTCTCATCTTTTACCGCGGCCATTGGTGACCGTACTGTCTCCGTCAGTTGGCGGAGTATCAGAGTAACCAGGCGGCGATTCGCGCGGCCGGCGCGTCCGGATCTTCGCATCCGCTATCGCTCGGTCGATAGCACGCGAAAGCGGGTGCACACCGACGACGTACTGAGCTATCTGCTCGACAACACCTGCGCGACTGCGATCGAGCGCGAACCGGTGCGCGCTGGCATCAGAGAGTTCGCGCGCGCAACCATGAATGCGATCAGGCGCGGGCTACGTACGCCGCACGATTGATTCCACTACACGACGGGCTCACAGTTTCGGGCGAGGCTTGCTGAAATCCACCACCGGCCGTACTTCGATCGATCCTAGTCGGGCCATGGGATTTCTCGCCGCAACCTGCACCGCCTCCTCCAGATCGCGCGCCTCGATCATCAGGAACCCGCCCAACACTTCTTTCGTCTCCATGAACGGACCATCGGTGGCCGACATCTTGCCGTCGCGGATTCGCACGGTGACGGCTTCATCGGGCAACACGAGCGCCTCGCCTGTCAGCCGGTGGCCGCTGGCCGTCAATTCGTTGTTGTACGGCCCCGTCTCTGCCAGAACCGCGTTCGCCGCAGCACTCTGGCTGAACATCGTCTTCGGGTCGAAATAGACCAGACAGGCGTATCGCATAACAGCTCCCGGTTCGTTGTGAGTGCTAGTGGTCGTTCGGCACTGCCGCGATTCGACAACGATCCCCACTCCAACTACAAGGCGTCCAACTACAAGGCGCGTCCGCTCAGCAGGCTCTCTGCACATTCGACAACCGTGGTTGTCGCCGGACGCGGGGCGAATCCGAGCACGCGTCGGGACCTTCGCCGCCCGACTACCGAGCCCCGATCGCAGCGACTTCGCGAGATCTTCCATCCACATGAAATCGTTGGCAGCGATGAAGCGCTGCCCCGCGGCCGCGGCAGATGTCATCGCGCGGATATGCAGATCGGCGAGATCGCGCACATCCACGATCCAGAATCCGAGCCGCGGCAGGCCGGGCGGACGACCCTGCAGCAGGCCGCCAATCAGCTGCACCGAACCGCGGTTATCGTTCATGAGCACGGGGCCGAACACGGCGCCGGGGAGGATCGTCGTGAATTCGGTGGCCTGACCCGCCATAAAATCCCAGGCCGCGCGAAGCACGCGTAAGGTTCCGTCGCGCGCCGGTGCGATCATCGAGTCCGGATGACCCGCCGTGCCGCCCCTGGTGGATGAACCTCATGTTCCTGCGCAGATCGCCGTCGGCACGATGATATGGAACTACCACGATCCGCGCGGCAACGGTTCGATCGGCCCGCTTCTAGGCGTCGTCTTCCTGGTCCCAACGATTGCGCTGTGGCGCAGCCGAGAGACCTTCGCTCATCGGAATTGACTCACGCGGTGCTCGTATCCGCCACGAAGTCGTGCAGAAGCGACTCGATCAGTTCGTTGTCGCGGGATTTCTGGTACTTCGTTCCGGCCCTGCGCGGCACCGCGCAGCGCGTCTCCCGCGACACGTTTCCCGACGAATCGAGTTCTGCGAGCACCATGACGACATCGTCGTCGCCCAGTGCCGGATGGTCTTCGAAGTTGATCTGGTAGGCTCTCCCGTGCCATACGCCGCGAATCAGTGCGGTCTTGTTCATGGTCTGGTCCCGTAGCTTGTCCCGGTCCAAGCATATCGGCGCCGACAGCAATCTCTGTGAAGTGCTTCAATTTTGGGCCAGGGTGGGAGTGACTACGCAACAATCGACGCCATTTCGGTCGACAATCGGCGCAGAGCCGCACCTTTTACACAGGGCGCACGATGTCCATCAAACACGCACTCGTGGTCGACGATTCGAAATCGGCCCAGATCGCGCTCAAAAAGCAGTTGGAAGAGCACGAACTGGTGGTGGCGCTTGCCGAATCCGGCGAGGAAGCCCTCGCGTTCCTCGAGCACCAGAGCGTCGACGTCATCTTCATGGACCACACCATGCCCGGTATGGATGGGCTGGAGGCTCTTGCGGCCATCAAGCGCAATCCGCGCACCGCGATGATCCCCGTGATGATGTACACGACCAAGGAAGGCGAAGTGTACGTGGGCCAGGCGCGCGCATTGGGCGGCCTCGGCGTCTTGTCGAAGAACGTGCAGCCGCATGTGCTGTTCGACATGTTGCTGAACCTCGGTCTGGTCAAGGACAAGCGCATCGCCGCGCCGGACGAAGCTGAGTCGCCACAACGCCGCGCAACCGATGCCGGCGGCGATGGCGAGCCGCGCATTGAGCAACCCGGCGGTATCGCGCTTGCAGCGCTGGTCGGCCGCATCATCGAAGACCAGGCCGCGCTGCGTGCCGAACTGCGCAACGAGCGCGACCGGCTCGCCCATCAAGTCGCAGCCGAGGTGATCGAGGCACAACGGACCGCGCGTCCGGCCGTCGAAATCATCACACCGATTACCCCACTTGCGCCGTTACCTGCGCCGAGCCAATGGACCCCGCTGACGGTCGTGTTCGTCGCAACGACGCTGATCGTGGCAATGCTTGCATGGCAGTTCTCACGCTCGAGCAGCACGACTCCCGCTGCGTCGCCCAACGACGGCGACGCACAACAGGCACGCGTCGGCGAACTCGAGGTTGCACTGCATACCGAAGCGACCCGCTCGCAAGCGCGCTACTTCAAAGCAATCGATGCGCTGCAGTGGGCCGTCAATCAGCACGCCGGGTTTCCGTTCAATGAGTTCCCGTTCGACGACAAGCGCGCAGCCGAGATCCGCGACCTGCTCGAGCGCCTGGTGGCGCTGGATTTCAAAGGCCGCGTTCGGATCGAGTCGCACCTCGGCGAGTTCTGTCTCGTCGGCGACGACAGCAACGGCTATCGGTTGGCTGCCCCGGATGCGGCGATCGAAGATTGCACACTCGTCGGACACCCGCTGGACGGTTCGTCGTTCCTGGCAGATCGAGAGTCGGTAGGGTTCGCCGAGTTCATTGAGCGATCACCGCTCGTCAATGGATCGGGCATCGTGGTGGAGCTCGTCGCGCACGACCGGGGCCACTCGTTGGGACAGGTGCCTTTGCCGGTCGACGTGAGCACGGCCGGTGAATGGAACCGCATCGCGGAGACGAACAATCGGTTGGAGTTCACGTTGATTCCGATCGCACTTAACTGATACTTCTTCGGCATCGTCTTTGATCCTAGCCTGGCGTAAACCATCGATCGGGGGTCAGGATGCGCACTTCCAGTCTTGCCCGGAGTCGGCCGGGGACCTCGACGCAACGAATCGCAATCGTCTGCTTCAGCCTGTTTTCAGGCCTCGTGTGCGGTTGCGCCGCAATCCCCTACGGCGAATACACCAACAAGCAGGCGCCGCCGGTCGATAATTCCTGCGCATCGAACGCCATCGAACAACAAACGCAAGTTACGGGCGGCAGTCGCGCAACGCTCGATGTAAAGCCGAGTCGCGGCGACCCGGATACATTGTTCATCCTCGCGCTGTCCGGCGGTGGCAGTCGGTCAGCCAACTGGTCCGCCGAAACGATGCTCCGGTTGCAGAAGGTATTTCCGGAGCTTGATCTGCTTGCACAAGTGGACGTCATCTCGTCCGTATCCGGCGGTTCGTTGCCGGCGGCGTACTACGCCATCTCCACCGATCCCGACGAACCGCGCCTGCACGGACGGGTCTGGGAGGAGAAGGATGTCAGGGATGTGATGCGGCGGAACTACATCGCGCGCTGGTTCGGCAACTGGTTCTGGCCAACGAACATCGGTCGATATTGGTTCACCGCGTACGATCGCACCGACATCATGGCGCAGACATTCGCCGACAGCGTCTTCGATACGCTGCCGCTCGGCAGGGATCTGAAAATGCGCGATCTGATATGCGAGCGGCCCTACCTGATCCTCAACGCGGCCAACGCCACGCGCGGCAACGCCGACGATCGGTTCTCGTTCACCACGCAGCAGTTCGCATCCATCGATTCGAATCTGGGCGACTATGAACTCGCGCGAGCTGTGATGGCGAGCGCGACCTTTCCCGGTGTATTCAACGACATGACGCTGCGCGACTTCAGCCCACCAAAAACGCCCGACCCGGAGAATCGCCGACGCTTCGTGCACGTATTCGACGGCGGCAACAACGACAACCTCGGCCTCAAGGGTGCTTTGGGCGTACTCAGGACAATGAAGAGCGAAGGCACGAGGTATCAGAAGTTGGTGGTCATCCTCGTCGACGCTTACACCAACAGAAACGGGGTCGACATGTACGACCCGGAACCACGTTCATTCCTGGACT
>JANLUG010000152.1:0-11242 GCA_031363335.1 Gammaproteobacteria bacterium | reverse complement strand
AACGGCGACGGTATCGGCGACGGTGTCGTCAGCACGTTCGGCGACGACACCCACGGCGCCGTGACCTTCGGATATGCGGCGTTGACTGGAACATCCATGGCCACTCCGCACGTCGCCGGCGTCGCGGCGTTGATGAAGTCGGTGTATCCGGGATTGACGCCCGACGAGTTCGACAACGCGCTTGCTGCCGGCGAGCTCACCGATGACCTCGGCACACCCGGGCGCGACGATCAGTTCGGCTATGGACTGATCAATGCACAGAAGGCGGTCAACGCCGCGGTCGCACTCGCCAGCGGCGCGGGCACACCGGTCGATCCGGTGCTCGCCGTATCGCCCGCGTCGATCAACTTTGGCGCATTCGACACCACGTTCGATGTGGATCTGCGCAATGCCGGCGGCGGCAGCGTCACCGTCGTTGCGGTCGCTTCCAACCAACCCTGGCTACAGGCGATACCGTTGACCGTGGATGCGAACGGACTCGGCACGTACCGGCTAACGGTCGATCGCAGTCTCGTCGGATCCGACGGCACGTATACAGGGCTCATAGCGGCCACCTCGACCGCGAACCCGATCGACATCAGCGTGGTAATGCAGCGGTTCAGCGTCAGCCCAAGCGCGAACGCGGGGTTGCACTACGTTCTGCTGATCGATGTCGCCACCGATCTGGTCGTGAACTCCGCGGTCGTCGCCGCCGTGAACGGCGAGTACGACTACTCATTCAACGGTGTTGGCGCCGGTCAGTATTGGATCTATGCCGGCAGCGACTCCGACAACGACGCGTTGATCTGCGATCCCGGCGAAGCCTGCGGCGCGTTCCGGACGCTCGATGCGCCGGAGGTGCTCACCATCAACGCCGACCGCGGCAATCTCGATTTCATCAGCGGATTCCCTGTGAATCTGTTCAACACAAGCGTCGCATCGGAAGCATCGATATCACGTCCGATCGACATAAAGTCGCTTTCCGACACCCATTCGAAGGGGGTTGCCGCGCAATGAGATACAGATCCACGTTTAGCTTTGCCGCTGTCGCAATCACAACGACATGCCTCAATTCCGGATGCGCCGAAGCGCACCACGTCGACATCATGACGGTGCTGGCGAACGGCAACTGTCAAACAACCGAGATCGGCGTGCGCGCGATCGACTACAAGACGCTCGCGACATTTCGCGGCACGCACCTGATCGGAATGACGGAATCGGACGAGTCGACGCAGGTCCCGGTGCATCTGATCGCCATCGTGCCGGCCGAGTTTCCGACGGCCGGCTACAGCATCGCGCTGCAAGATCCGCCGAAGCTATCGGTCGATCAGCTGACACTCGAGATCAAAACAGAACGTCCACCGGCAGATACGATGCTCGCTCAGATGATCACGCACCCTTGTCTGGTCGTTGGCATCGCAGACCCGGTCGTGCACCGGGTGCGCGTCGTCGGCGCCAACGCCGCGGTGCTCGGGGAAGTAGATCTCACCGCCGAAAAATAGCGCTACTCGGAAATGAGCGCGAGTGCGGCTTCGGACCTGCGCTGCACGCTCAGCTTGTAGCCGTCGAGATTCATGTCCCGATTCGCGCCCATCGCACCGACGAGGTAACGCTTGTAAACACCCTGGCCGATCGCGGCCAGTCGCCAATGCGAAAACGCCCGGTAATAGTTGATCCCGGAAAGATCACGTCCGGTCGCGGATTCGTATCGCGCGCACAGCTCGGTGCGCGTCGGGAAGCCGCCGGCCGCCGTAGGCGCCTGATCGCCCTGACCCGATTCAACTTCTTCCGGTGAAGCCCAGGCGTTCATCAGATAACCGACGTCCGCCAACGGATCGCCCAGGGTGCACAGCTCCCAATCCAGCACCGCGAGAATACGCGGGCCTTTCACGATCATGTTGCCGAGGCGATAGTCGCCATGAACGATGCTGCTGCCGATCTGGGCCGGCATGCGTTCTTCCAGCAAACGACGCGTCTCCTCCATCGCTGGAATTTCGTGCGTCTTCGACGCCTCCCACTGCTTTGTCCAGCGACTCAACTGACGCGCGAGATACGCTTCCTTGCGACCGAGATCACCGAGCCCTACCGCATCTGGATCCAGTCCGTGCAACTTCGCCAACACGTCGATCGCGTGCATTCCGAGCGCGTGTCGATCCGTTGCGGCAATGCCGCTAGCGGCAGCGGAGTCGTTCAGCACCAACCCGTCGACGAACTTCATCACGTAGAACGGCGCGCCGTTGATCGCGACATCGCCGCACAGCCCGTACGTCGGCGCGACCGGCACCGACGTGTTCGCAATCGCAGCGATTATCTTGTGTTCGCGGCCCATGTCGTGGGCGCTCTCGAGGACGTGGCCGAGCGGTGGGCGGCGCAGCACGTAGGCATTGCCGGCCGCATCTTCGCATCGATACGTGAGATTCGAATGGCCACCGGTGATCAGCGTGAACTTCACGGGCGCCTTCAACGCAGGCACGTGCGATTGCAGCCACTGCGTCACGCCGTCGGCGTGGATACCTTCCACCATGTGGCCCCCTCGACCCGGTTCTTCTAACGAGCTGCGTATACTAGCGGCTTTTCGACATCGGTTTACCCATGGCAGTGCACTCTTCTCCTCACGCCGCGATCATCGGCACGTCGGTATCCGGACTCGCGGCGGCGCTGGCGCTCGGATTGCGCGGCTACACGATCACGTGCATCGAACGGGACGCGACCCCGATGCCGCGCGACCACCTCGACGCATTCGAAAAATGGGATCGACGCGGCGCCGCGCAGACGCGTCACAGCCACGTGCTGCTCGCCCCGCTCGTCAAGCTGATCAAAACGCACGCCCCCCATCTGTATCGGCGTTTGCTGGACGCCGGCGCAGAGGAACTCGGCTTCGCCGAGCTCGCACGAGCGAGTTTTGCAAACGCGGTGCTCGAACCCGGCGACGAAGACATCTGTTTCCTCGCGTGTCGTCGTGTCGTGTTCGAGTATCTGTTGCGACGCTATGTCGCTGAGCAGCACGACGTTCGAATCGTGGAGGGCGCCACTGTCGTGGGCCTCCTCGCCGAACCGGGCAATCCACCGCGCGTCACGGGCGTTCGCGTAGAGCTGCAATCCGGCGTTGCCGAGATCGAAGCCGACATCGTCATTGACGCAAGCGGTCGTCACGGCGCGAGCGACGTGTGGCTCGCCGCCATCGGCGCGCAACCGGTTGTACAAGAGTCTTCACCGTGCGGCATCTTCTATACGTCACGCTTCTACCGGCTCAACGACGGCGCGGATTACCCGGAGCTCGACGGACGCAAATCCACCGCCGGCGGCGTTCAGGGGGCGGATCTCGGTTATCTCAAGGTCGGCCTGTTCCGGGCAGACAATCGCACCTTCTCGATTACGTTAGCAGCCGATCCGGAAGACAAACCGATGCGCGCGGTGTCGCACGAACGCGAGTTCGATGTTGCAGCCGAACACATAGAGGCAACGAAGGCGTGGGTCGACCCTGCGACCTCCGTGCCGATCAGCAAGGTGTATCTCTACGGCAACCTCAGCAACACTCATAGGTGCTTCGTCACCGATGGGGAGCCCACCGCATTGAACTACTTTGCGATCGGCGACGCGCACGTGCACACGAATCCGATATCGGGGCGTGGTTGCGCGCTCGGTTGGGTATCAGCGTTCAAACTCGCTGAAGTGTTGGCTGCCGAAAGCGATCCGGTGCAACGAGCGGTTGTTTTCGAGGCGCGCATCGATGCGCTCGTTTTACCGTGGTATCGACTTCAGGTCGGCCAGGACAAACAGTCGATCGACATCAACAAGGCGTTGCAGCGCGGCGAAGACCCCTACGGATTCGTCAAACCGGACGGCTCCATCGACGAAGCGAAGCAGCGGCTCGCGATCTTCCGGAAAGGCATCGGCGTTGCGGCCCGCGAACACCTCGACGTGCTGCGGGCGTTATTCCGCCACACCAATCTGCTCGATCTGCCGCAGGCACTGTTCGCGCGTCAGGATCTACTGGGCAAGATCTTCGCCAGTTACGAAAAGAACAAGGACGAAGAGACGAAGCTGCGCCCGATGCGCGACGAGTTGCTGGCGCTGTTCGCGGCCGAGGCATGACCGATGAAGAGAGTGTTCCTCGCCATGCTCGCGACGGAAACGAATACGTTTTCACCGCTTCCGACCGGGTGGAATATCTGGCGCGACACGGTGCTGCGGCGCCGCCGTGAACACGATCCGACCATATCGCGCCGGCAGAACGTATACGCGCCGTTGTTCGCGCGCCTCGACGCGCGTGGTTGGACGCTCGCGCCGGGTTTACAGGCGTTCGCGGTACCCGCCGGCATTACGCCGCGCGCAGTGTACGAAGCGCTGCGCGACGAACTGCTCGACGACCTGGAAGCATCGATGCCGCTCGATGCCGTCATGCTGTTTCTGCACGGCGCGATGATCGCGGACGGCTATGACGATTGTGAAGGCGACATTCTCACGCACGTACGCGCACGCGTCGGTGCCGACATCCCGATCGGTACGGAGCTCGACCTGCATTGTCACGTCACGCCGACGATGCTCGAAACCGCCGACGTACTGGTCGGCTACAAGCACTACCCTCATACCGATACATACGATCGCCTGCTCGACCTCTTCGAGATCGTCGCCGACACCGCCGAAGGAAAAGTGCGCCCGACCATGGCGAGCGCGGCCTGCAAGATGATCGGCATGTATCACACCACGCGCGAACCGATGTCCGGATTCGTCGACCGGATGTACGCGCTGGAGCGCGAACCGGGCGTGCTGAACGTCTGGCTCGCGCACGGCTTTCCGTACGGCGATGTACCCAGCATCGGCGCGCATGTCGTCGTTGCCACAGATAACGATCCCGCTAAGGCGCGCGCGCTGGCGCGCTCGTTGCGCGACGAATTTTTCGAAATGCGCAACGCGGTGGGTGCCGATCATTTGACCATCGATTGCGCGCTCGACCTCGCAATCGACGACGGCCGCACGCCGATCACGATTGCGGACACGGCAGACAACACCGGCGGCGGCGCACCCGGCGATTCGACCTTCTTCCTGGCGGCGTTGATCAATCGTCGTATCGCGAACGTAGCGGTCGGCCCGCTGTACGATCCGATCGCGGTATCGATCTGCCAAGACGGCGGAATCAGTGCGCGGTTACGGCTACGCGTCGGCGGCAAACTCGGCCCCGAATCCGGCGCGCCGCTCGACGTGGACTGCACGGTGGTCGGCTTATCGGATCGCGTCGTTCAGACTCTCAATGGCGGACCGTCGAGCCTCGGTGCCTGCGCGGCGATCCGGATCCACGTCGCCGACGACGATTCGGGAGCCGGCATCGAAGTGATGTTGACCGCGCGTCGAGTCCAGGCGGGTTCACCGGAACTGTTCAGCGGCGCCGGTATCGAACCGACCACCAAGCGCATCATCGTGGTCAAATCGATGCAGCATTTTCACGCCGGTTTCGCACCGATCTCCGCGCGCGTCATCTATACCGGCGATCGGGGTGCACTGGCGGCCGATATGCACAACATTCCGTATCGACGCGTAAAGACGTCCAACTTCTGGCCGTTCAACCCGTCGCCCGACTTCGGCGACTGATGGCGCGGACGTCCACCCACGTCGGCATACGGACCGTCATCGTCGCGGTGCTTTGGATCGTTTGCGCGACCGCATCAGCCGAGGCCTCGAAGGACGATGACGCGGGCGTGCTGACGATGCCCGACGGCAGTGAAGTCAGCATCGCGTTCGCGCAGATGACGTACACCGGCGTCGGTCGGTTCGTTTGGCACGACGGCCGCAGCTACTCCGGCGAGTTCGTCGACGGGCATCCGCAGGGTCACGGCATCGAGCAGCTTCCCGACGGCAGTCGTTACGACGGCGATTGGACCGAGGGTCTGCACAACGGCGCCGGATCCCTGACGTTGTCCGACGGCAGCCGCTACGACGGCCAGTTCGAGAGCGGTGTGCGCAGCGGCGAGGGACTGTTCCAGAGCGCGGCCGGTAGTTATCAGGGTGGTTGGGCGGACGACGTGCCACAAGGCGACGGGCGATTCGACTACACCGACGGCGCGAACTACGTCGGACAATGGTTCTCCGGCCGCCGCAACGGATTCGGTGTCTATCGTCGCGTAGATGGCTCCAACTACGAAGGCGATTGGCAAGACGACATGCCCGACGGCTACGGCCGGCTCATCGAATCCGACGACTACACCTACGAAGGAGGCTGGAGCAAGGGCCAACGGGCCGGCTATGGCGCGATGCAGATCGGCGACACGTTCGGCTACGAGGGGACGTGGGTCGCAAACATGCGTCAGGGATACGGTCGCGAGCTGCGCCCGGACGGCGGTGAATACACCGGCGCGTGGCGCGACGATCAGCGCGAGGGTCAGGGGGTGCTCAGAATGCCGAACGGCGCCTTCCACGACGGCAACTGGGAACACAACGCGCCGGTGGGGCAAGGCACGCGCGTGTCGTCGGAAGGTATCGAGATCGTCGGCCCGTGGGACGGCGACTTCGTCTCCAACGGCCTCCTCAAGCTGCGCACTGGCGAGGAATATCGCGGCAATCTCTACGACGCCAAGCGTAAAACCGTCGATCCGGTCTTTCTGGATTGGCTCCAGCATCTCGCCGAGCAGGGCAACATCGACGCCGCCATGCTGCTCGGCCAGGCCTATCGGTTCTTTCTGCAGCCTGCGCCGGATCGCGAGAAAGCACTCCTCTGGTACGGCCGCGCCGCAGACGGCGGCCTCGCAGAGGCGCAGTACCAACTCGCGGAGATTCTTTTCGAAGAAACCGCGACACGACCGCGCGGCCTGGAGTTGCTGACGGCCGCAGCCGCGCAAGGCCACGGCGGCGCAAACACGCGGCTCGGCGTCTTCTTCCAGCTGGGTACGTACGTCGCGAAAGATCATGCGCGCGCACAACGTTTCTACGAAGTCGCGACGGGACAAGGCGATCTGACGGCGCGCAACAACCTTGCGTGGCTGCTGGCGACCAGTCCGAGCGCGCATTTGCGCGACGGCAACCGAGCAGTGACGCTCGCGCAGCCGCTCGCAGTGCTTTACGACAGTTGGGGATATCTCGATACGCTTGCGGCGGCGCAAGCCGAAGCGGGCGATTTCGCCGCCGCATCGCGCACCGAGAAAAAGGCGCTGGCGCAAGCGGAGCCCGACGCGAGCGCGGAAGCGTTGCACGATCTCCAGCACCGGCTGACACTATTCCAGCGCGACGAACCCTACCGCGAACCCTGATGGAGCACCGTGTGACACAGACCCAAGACAGCGTGCAATGGCCGTTCATGCCGAGCGCGCGCAACATCGAAATCGTCGGGGCCGGCGGTGCCTATCTGATACAGGCCGACGGCTCGCGGCTGCTCGATGCGGCCGGCGGCGCCATCGTTGTGAATGTCGGCCATGGCCGCGAGAGCGTTGCGCAAGCCGTCTATGAAGCGACAAAGACTACGACGTATGTGGTGCCGCCGTGGCTGACGCCCGATCGCAGAAAACTGATCGAGCGCCTGCGCGCCGATTGGCTGCCGCCGCGCTTCGATCACATTCATCTGACCTGCGGCGGTTCCGAAGGCATCGAAACGGCGATGAAGATCGCCATCCAGTCGCACGCGGCACGCGGCGCGCCTGAACGGCACAAGATCATCGGACGGTCAGTGTCGTATCACGGCACCACGCTCGCCACTACCGCAGTCGGCGGACATACCGCGCGCAAGAAAGGACTCGCGCACGTACTCGGGTCGTACCCTTCCGTGCCGACGCCGTATCCATTGCGTTGTCCGCTCGGTCCGCATCATCCGGATGCAGGTCGCTACTACGTGGATGCGCTCGCCGCAGTCATCGAAGCGGAAGGACCGGAGACGATCGCTGCGTTCCTGAGCGAACCGATCAACGGCTCGAGCGGCGGCGCGATCATTCCGCCCGACGACTATTGGCCGGCGGTGCGCGCGCTGTGCGACAAGCACGGCATCCTGCTGATCATGGACGAAGTCATGACCGGCTTCGGGCGCACCGGCGTGCCGTTCGGCTTCCAGCACTGGGGCATCGAGCCCGACATCTTCGTTGCCGGGAAGGGCCTGGCAGGCGGCTATGCGCCGATCACCGGCGTATTCGCCACATCGGCAGTGGCGGACCCGATTGCCGATGCGGGCATGAACGTGATGTTCCATACCTTCGGCGCACATCCGGCCGCGTGCGCCGCCGCGTGTGAGGTGTTACGGCTGCTCGGTGAAGAGAATCTGCTGCAACGCTGCGCGATCGCGGGCGAAGTGTTGAATCGCCGCCTGAAAGACGTGTTCGGCAACCACCCCAATGTCGCGGAAGTGCGCGGACGCGGCTTGCTGCAGGCGATTGAGATCGTCAAGAACCGCACCACGCTCGAACCGTTCGACATTTCCGCCAACATTACCAATCGCGTCATCAGCGCGGCGCTGAAGCGCGGCGTGTTTTTCTACACCGGCGGTACCGGCGACGTGCGCGACATCATCTGCATGGGGCCGCCGTTCATCATCGGCGACGCCGAAATCGAACAGATGGTGCGCGCGCTTTCGGAAAGCCTCGACGAGGTGCTGCGATGACGATCAAAGACAGACTCCCGATTTCGCCGCAGGAAGGCGCCGGCGCGCCGCCGTTTCCGGCCGATCTGAACAAACCCTTCTGATGCCGCACGCGGCCGCCACGCAACGATCGACTGCACCGTCGATCGCACGTCGCTCGCGCCGATTCGGCATTGCGGTGCTCGCCCTTCTGATATTGATCGGCGCGTGGTTCGCCTGGAAGGAACTGTTGGAGCCGCGCCTGATCGCGAAGCGGTTCGGCGTAGTCATCGAAGACGTGCTGTATCGCAGCGGTCGAATTCACCCGTCGCTGTTGCCGAATGTGATCGATCGATACGGTATCGACGACATCGTCGCGCTGACCTTTCCATCGAGTGCGCCGCAGTACCAGCAGCTCGAACAGCACCTGGCGCTGGAACGCGGCATCCGCCTGCAACGGTTTCCACTGTTCGGCAACGGCACCGGCGATCCCGCCCATGTCGTCGACGCGCTGGTTGCGATTCACGACGCACTCGGCCGCGGCGATCAGGTGCTGGTGCAATGCGCTGCCGGCAGCGAACGCACCGGCGGTGTCATCTATCTGTATCGAACGCTGGTACTCGGCGAATCGGCCGACGCGGCGTACGCCGAGATGTTGCGCTATGGCCATCGTCCGGCGCGCAATCCGAAGCTCGAAGCCTTCCTCAATACAAACATGACCTATTTCGCCGCCGCGCTCGCGGCGCACGGAATCGTCCGCCCTGACGGAACGCCTCTGCCGCACCTGCCCGAACCGCCTTCGCCCTGATGGTCTCGAGCCCGCGCGATCGCGGTTCGGCCTGGCTATGGACGTTCGTCGCCGGCAACGGCATTGCCGCGACGGCCGCACATCTGTTTTTCACTCATCAGTGGCAGCCGACGCTCATCGGTTTGTTCCAGGTCGCGGCGATGCTCGCGCACTTCACCGTGCTCGGCGCGACTCTCGCCCTGGTGCCGTGGCTGCTGACGCGTGTCGACGTGCGCCGGCGCGTTCCGATGACCGCTGCCGTGCTCGTGTTCGGCACGCTGCTGCTCGTCGTCATCGTCAACGCGATGGTGTACGCGTTGTACAAATTCCATCTGAACACGATGGTGTGGTTCCTGATCACGCAAGGCGCCGCGGCGGAGACGCTGTCGTTCTCTTCGCAGACATGGACTGCCGCGGCCGCCATCACGGCGGCGATCTATGCCGGCGAAATCGGCGTGCTGTGGTCGATCACACGAGCGCCCCCGGTCGCTCGCCGAAGCGTGCGCCGATACGCGTTTGCGATTCTCTGCATCGGCGTGATCACACAATTGATCCATGCCTACGCGGACGCGACCGCGCAGCGGCCGGTACTGATGGCCGTTCGTGCGATTCCATGGGCGCAACCGCTGACGGCGAAATCGTTCCTTGCGCGGTTCGGTTACACCGCAACGCGCACGCAATCAACGGACCTCGCGCAGCAGGCGCCCGCGGTATTCAACTACCCGCTCGCACCGATGCAATGCAGCGGTGGGGCGAAGCCGAACGTATTGATGATCGTCGTCGACTCGTTGCGTTTCGACATGTTGTCCGCCGATGTCATGCCGGCGACCGCCGCGTGGGCACGCGACGCAACGAACTTCGCGCATCACTACAGCACCGGCAACGGCACGCGCTTCGGCATCTTCGGTCTGATGTACGGACTGCCCGGCGGCTATTGGCACGCCGCGCTCGCCGAGCGACGCGGACCCGTGCTCATCGACGTGATGGACGAGCTCGGCTACCAGTTCTTCGTATTCGGCTCAGCGCCGCTCGACAGCCCCGAATTCCATCGCACCGTCTTCACGCGCGTCTGGGACCGCGTCGCCCCACTCGGCCCCGGCGTCGTCGTGGAGCGCGACCGCGCGACGTCCCAAGCACTGATCACCGCGATGCGCGAACGCGACCGTTCGCGGCCGTTTTTCGGTTTCCTGTTTCTCGACGCGCCGCACGCATACGCGCACCCGAGCGACATGCCATCGCCATTCGAACCGCGCCTCGACTCGATCAACTACGTCGCGCTCGACAACGCCTTCGACCCGTTGCCGTTCCTCAATCTGTACAAAACTTCGGTACTGTTCGACGACAGCCTATTAGGTCCAGTACTTTCAGCCGCCGACGACGACCCGAACACGATCGTGCTCGTGACCGGCGACCACGGCCAGGCCTTCAACGAAACCCACGACAACACGTGGGGCCATAACTCCGCATTTTCCGACTACCAGGCGCGCGTGCCGTTCATCGTCAAATGGCCCGGCCATCCTGCCGCCGTCGTCAACCGCCTTACTTCACACACGGACTGGGCGCCAACCCTGCTAACAGATGCACTCGGGTGCGCAACGCCGGTCGATCAATACAGCACCGGCGCAACGTTGTTCATTCCGAGCGATGAGGACCGTGCTCTGCCGATCGAACAGTGGACACAGCGCGCCGTGCGAACAAACTCGCGGGTTTATGTGTTTCTTTCCTGGGGCGGCTACGAAGTTCGCGATTCTTCCTACACGCCTGTGGATGAAGACGTGAACGGCGTGGCGGTTCGTAGCGGATTCGATCAGTTGAGTCGGTTTACGCGTTGAGCTCTGTAGCGGAGTGGAGGTGGAGGCTTGATGCGTGTGCTGATAGCCCGGTGGAGGTGGAGGCTTGACACGCCGGACACGCTCGAGCCATCCCTGGGCGCTCCGAACGGC
>JANLUG010000138.1:0-4300 GCA_031363335.1 Gammaproteobacteria bacterium | reverse complement strand
AGCAGGCTTTGCGGATCGTTGTCGCGCGAGCCGGCTGCTGTCGTCGGCGCGCGCTTCGACGTTGGCGTGACCTGACATGCCGCGGTGGTCAGAATGACCAGCAGGCCGAAAGCCAACAACACGATTCTGGAAGTCTTCATGTCAGAACATCGATCGACTGGAACGCTATTTGTCGTTGCCACGCCTATTGGAAACCTCGACGACATCACATTGCGAGCAGTCGATGTCCTCAAATCGGTAGCGATTGTGGCTGCCGAGGATACCAGACGCAGTGGAGTGCTGTTAGCGCACATCGGCGCCAGACCCGAGCGCCTGTTGTCATTGCACGATCACAACGAGAGCGGTCGATCCGAGCAGCTGCTCGACCTTCTCCAACGAGGCCACGATGTCGCGCTCGTTTCCGATGCGGGTACGCCGTTGATCTCCGATCCGGGTTACGAGTTAGTGCGACGGGTCAGCCGCGAAGGCGTGCGAGTGGTGCCGATTCCCGGACCGAGCGCACTGACGGCGGTACTGTCGGCATCACCGTTGCCGGTGGAGCGCTTTCTCTTCGAAGGATTCTTGCCGGCGCGCTCGACAGCGCGCCGTAAGCGATTGCGGGAGTTGTCTGGTTCGCCCGTTGCGGTAGTGTTTTTCGAAGCAGCGCGGCGGCTGCGCGAAACGCTGAGCGATCTGATCGAAATCGTCGAGCCCGATCGGCAGATCCTTCTGGCGAAGGAGCTAACGAAAATACACGAGCGCATCGAATGCGGTGGTGTAGCGGAGTTGCCGAAGCGCCTCGACGACGGAGAGTTTTTCGAACACGGTGAATTTGTTTGCGTGCTCGCGCCTTCGTTGATCGATGCAGTGACGTTAGACGCCGATGTCGCCGCATTGATGAACGTGCTGTGCGACGAGTTGCCGCCTGCACAAGCCGCACGCATTGCCGCGCGCATCACGCACCGGTCGCGCAACGAACTGTATGAATACGCGGTGAAAAACCAACGCGGGGATTGAGCCGCTGCTATGCTGGCGCCGCGAGTCGGCCAGGCGGTCGCTGCGTGTAGATCCTAACTGCGCGTGGAGGAAAGTCCGGGCTCCGAAGGACAGGGTGCCAGGTAACGCCTGGGGGGTGTGAGCCCACGGAAAGTGCAGCAGAGAGTAGACCGCCAACCCCATGGACTCCGGTCGATGGGCGGTAAGGGTGAAACGGTGCGGTAAGAGCGCACCGCACAACGTGGTAACACGGTGTGGCTAGGTAAACCCCACCCGGAGCAAGGCCAAATAGGGATCCTATGGTGTTGTCCGCACCGGATCCGGGTAGGCCGCTAGAGGTGTTCGGCGACGAACATCCCAGATGAATGATTGCCCAAGACAGAACCCGGCTTATCGGCCGACTCGTTATTTCCTTTTAAACTTAGACTGCAATTCCAAGTTCGAAAAAAGTCTGTTATCTAATGTCGTTTCGAGCTTCCTTTGGTTTCCCATTGGAACACCTTCGTTAATGCCCTCCATCCACCTGCACGGCTGATCGCCGTCGCGCGGCTTTACCAGCCGTTGTGCAATGCGATGGGTACCTCGTCTTGACACTGCTTTGCTCGGATCTATAGTGTCGAGTGCTGGGATTTTGTGGGTAATTGTGGGTTTTTGGTGCATCCAGTGCCGACTCGGTCACTTCGGGTGGCAGGGTTGTGCTGTCGGTGCCGCCCAACGGTTGAAGGTGCATGTTCCGGGGAATCAACAGCGTCAATCTCGATGCCAAGGGCCGCATGGCCTTGCCGACTCGGTATCGGGAATGCTTGGACAAAAGCACTGACGGAAAGTTAGTGGTCACTATTGATTCCCGGGAGCGCTGCCTTTTGCTCTATCCGCTGGCCGCCTGGGAGGCGGTTCAGGCGCGTCTTGAAGCGCTATCCAACATGAAGCGTACGGCCAGAGTGCTGCAACGGCTGTTGATCGGGCACGCGACGGACCTCGAACTCGATACCAGCGGCCGTGTGCTCTTGCCGCCGATGCTGCGCGAGTACGCCAGCCTTTCCAAGAAGCTCGTGTTGCTCGGGCAGGGCAACAAGATCGAAATCTGGGCCGAGGAGTTGTGGCAGCCGCGCCTCGCTGAATGGCTGGTCGAACGATCCGGTGACGTCGTCGACGATGGCGACGAATTCACCGGCCTTTCGGTCTGAACGCATGAACGCGCACCGACCGATCCTCGTGGAAGCGGTGATCGATGCGCTCTGCACCGATCCGAAAGGCAACTACGTAGACGCGACGTTCGGCCGTGGCGGGCATACGCGTGCGCTGCTGCAGCGATTGTCGCCTGAAGGCAGAATTCTCGCGATCGATCGCGACCCGACCGCAATCGCAGTTGCTCGAACGCTCGCCAACGAGGACGCTCGGGTGCTCGTTCGTCACGGCCGCATGAGCGACATGAAGCGCTTTGCAAGCGAGGTTCAACTCAACGAAATCGTTGGCGTGTTGATGGATCTCGGCGTGTCGTCGCCGCAGCTCGACGACCCCGAGCGTGGCATGAGTTTTCGGGGAGACGGTCCTCTCGACATGCGAATGGACCCAACCAGTGGCGTGAGCGCTGCGCATTGGATAAACGGCGCGAGCGAGGATGAACTCACGAGCGTGTTCCGCGAGTTCGGCGAAGAGCGACACGCGCGCCGCATCGCACGCGCGATCGTCGAGCGCCGCATCGAATCACCGATCGAGCGCACTTCCGATTTGGCGGCGCTGGTAGCACGCGCACAGCCGAAACCGGACCCGCACAAGCACGCGGCGACGCGCGTCTTTCAGGCGATTCGAATTCACATCAACGACGAACTCGACGAAGTTCGGCTCGCAATCGACGCCGCATTCGCACTCATTCGTACAGGCGGCCGGATCGCGGTGTTGACGTTTCACAGTCTCGAAGACCGAATCGTCAAGCATGCGTTTCGTCACTGGGCCGAAGGCGATCCGATGCCGCGTCGATTGCCGATTACCGGGCGCCCCGTGACGTCGGCACGCCTGGTGGTTCGCGCGCAGCGTGCCGATGCAGTAGAGGTGGCCGCGAATCCGCGCGCACGCAGCGCGATGTTGCGTGTGCTGGAGAAGGCGGCATGACGCGCCGACGCGCCGCAGCAGAACCGAAGCCGAGATGGCAGTGGTTCGCGGCTGCTGGCGCAATCTACGTGGGGATCGCGGTTTCGGGCGTCGGCGTGGCTGCGATCGCTCAGGACGTGCGCGGACTCTTCGTTGCGCTGGCGAAGAACCAGTCTCAACAAGACGAGTTGCTTGCTCAATACAGTCGTTTGCTGATCGAACGCGGCACGCTGTCGTCGTATCAAAACGTAGATCAGGCCGCTGAGCGACAACTCGCAATGCGCTTTCCCGAGACTGTCGAGCGGGTATCGCCGTGAGTCGCTGGCGCCATTTCACGGTCGTTGGGACGTTCATCCTGATGTCGTTGGGATTGTCCGGACGTATGGCGTATCTGAATGTCACAGAGCGGGCATTCCTGCAGGAACAGGGCGATGCACGCTCGTTGCGATACGAAACGCTCGCGGCGAATCGGGGCATCATCTTCGATCGAAACGGTGAGCCGCTGGCTGTAAGCACCCCGGTGGTGTCGGTGTGGATCGACCCGACTGAAAAGACCCGCAGCGCGGCGGAGATCGCAAATCTGGCGCGCGCCGTCGGCGTGAATCCGCGCGAACTCGCCGGCAGGATCGAGCGTTACTCGCACCGGGAGTTCATGTTCGTCAAGCGACGCATCTCACCCGATGATGCAGCGAGTGTCGAAGCGCTCCACCTCGAAGGCGTTCATTTTGAGCGCGAGTATCGACGCTACTACCCGGCCGGCGAGACCGTCGCCCACGTCGTCGGCATCACGAACGTGGATGACCAGGGTCAAGAAGGCGCTGAGCTCTCCTTCGAGAGCGAACTGAAGAGCGTGCAGGGGCGCAAGCTCGTGCTCAGGAACGGCAGCAAGGAATCGATTAAGGACGTCGAGTACATAACGGCGCCGCGGTTCGGAAAGGACCTGGCTCTGAGCCTCGACCTGCGCTTGCAGTTCTTCGCGTACCGCGAGTTGAAGTCGGCGATCGAAGAGCATCAGGCGAAATCCGGTTCGGTGGTGATGCTCGACGCGCGCACCGGCGAAATCCTCGCGCTGGCAAACGAACCATCGTTCAACCCTAACGAGTTGACTCGCGTAGCGCCTGATGCCCGCCGCAATCGCGCCATCACAGATGTATTCGAACCGGGTTCCACGGTGAAGCCGCTGACGGTGCTGGCGGCCTTGGAATCCGGCCGCTTCAACGAAGACTCGGTGATC
>JANLUG010000869.1:0-7730 GCA_031363335.1 Gammaproteobacteria bacterium | reverse complement strand
CACCGCCTGGATGGATCCGTCAGTGACCGACGAACGCGATCCGACGCTGATCGATCCGGCGCTGAATATGTACGACCCCGCGAACGGCCCGCCGTACTCCGCGGAATTCGTCGCGCGCTATCGCGCGGCGCAGGAAGTGCGCAACCACCGCATCACCGACTGGGTCTGGTCGCAGCTCGATCAATTGAAGAAGGTTGGTCTGTTCGATCGCGCCTTCATTCTGCAACGCACGTGGGCCGATCCGCGCCTGATGGACGGCGCGCTCGATCCGTCCGATCGCCCGGTCGGCGTCTGCTACGCGGGCGATCCGAAGACGGCGAACTTCTCACCGCGCGGCATCGGGCTGACGAATACGCTGCGCACGTGGCTGTCGATGTGGAGTCTGCGCCACTCGCACTGCCGCGGCGCCCCACACCTCGCGCGCATCAAGGTGCCCGCGCTGGTGATTCAGAGCATGGCCGACACCGGCGTGTTTCCGAGCGACGCGCGCGGCATACACGAAGCGTTGGGGGCAATGGACAAGACGCTGCAGTTCATCACCGGCGACCACTATCTCGAGAATCCGAAGAATGCGCGCGACGAGGTAGCCGATATGATCGGCGCGTGGGTCGGCTCGAAGTCCTAAAATGAGAAAGGGGGTCAGAGTGCCTTTTGGAGGTCATCGGATTGCGAACGAGATGGCAGATCGCTGATTCAACGCAACTTTGGCACGCGACAGCCTTGGTACATGTCCCGTCAACCACGACCAGACCTCGCCGACGTTCCCCAACACGTCATCCAGCGCGGTAATGACCGCATGCCCTGCTTCTATGACGATGACGATCGACAGCTATATCTCGCCGCGTTGAGCAAAATGGCGATTCGATACAGTTGTGCGATCCACGCCTACGTCTTGATGACCAATCACGTACACCTGCTCGTAACACCAGTCAGCATGGGTGGCGTCTCACGAATGATGCAGGGCATCGGCCGATGGTACGTGGCGGAGTTCAACATCCGACACGGCCGCACCGGGACCTTGTGGGAGGGGCGGTACAAATCGTGCCTGGTTGATACCGAGTGTTATGTATTGGCGTGTTACCGGTACATCGAACTCAACCCGGTACGCGCGGCGGTGGTAGCGGATCCTTCGGACTACACCTGGTCGAGCTGTGCCACGAATAGCGGCAAGCAGTCGAGTGGACTCGTACGTCCGCATGATGCGTACCTGGCGCTCGGCGACACCGCCACCCTACGACATGCCGCATATCGCGAGCTGTTCCGTGACGCGATGTCAGACGAACAGCTTCGAGACATTCGCACCCATACCAAGCAGCAACGGGCACTCGGCAGCACAGGCTTTCAAAGGATGGTCGCCGCCAAACTAGGACGCTGTGCCACGGTGCGACCCGCGCATCGGCCTGCGACGAGACGAAAGGCACTCTGACCCCCTTTTGAAAAGGAGAAAGGGCGCCGAAGCGCCCTTTCTAGCCAACGTGCCGGATTACGACCGGCCGTTCTTCGTGAGGATCGAGTCGACCATGCCCTGCGGCACTTCGGCGTAGCGATCGAACTCCATCGTGAACGTACCGCGGCCGCTGGTCGCCGAACGCAGGAAGCTGATGTAACCGAACATCTCGGCCATCGGCACGAATCCCTGCACGAATGCGGAAACACCCTTCTGACCCTGTTCGGTCACCTGGCCGCGCCGGCGGTTGATGTCGCCGATGACGTCGCCGAGGTAGGTCGACTCGATCACCACTTCGATGCGCATGATCGGTTCGAGCAACTTCGGCTTGCTCAATCGGTGTGATTCGCGGAAACACGCGCGTCCGGCGATTTCGAAAGCGAGCGCCGAGCTGTCCACTTCGTGGAACTTGCCGTCGAGCAGGCGCGCTTTGAAGTCCACCACTTCGTATCCGGCGATCTGGCCGCTCTTCGACTCCGTCATGATCGCGTGCTCTACCGACGGAATGAACTCCCGCGGAATACGCCCCCCAACGATCTCGTCGATGAACTCGATACCCGTACCCGTTTCCGCGGGTTCGAACGAGATCTTCACCTCAGCGAACTGACCCGAGCCGCCGGTCTGTTTTTTGTGCGTATAGATGTGTTCAACGGTGGTGCCGAACGCTTCGCGGAAGCTGACCTTCGGCTTGCCCATCGCCGCTTCCACACCGAGTTCGGTGCGCATCCGGTCGATCGTCACTTCGAGGTGCAACTCGCCCATGCCGCGCAGCACGGTCTGGCCGGTTTCGTGATCGACGTTCAGGCGCAGCGACGGATCGGCCTTCACCATCTTGTACAACGCAGCCGACAGCTTGTCGGAGTCGCCGCGCGATTTCGGTTCGATCGCGACGCTGATGACCGGATCAGGGAAACGCATCCGCTCCAGCAACGCCGGATGGGCCGGATCGCACAACGAATCGCCGGTTTCCGTTTCACGCATCGAGACGAGTGCGCAGATGTCGCCGGCGCGCGCTTCATCGATGTCCTTGGTGACGTTCGCCTGGACTTCGACGATCCGGCCGACGCGTTCCTTCTTGCCGCGCGTGACATTCGCCAACGCGTCGCCCTTCTTGATCACGCCGGAGTAAATGCGAATGAACGTGAGCGAACCGAACTGATCGTTGATCACTTTGAACGCGAGTGCCCGTGCCGGCGCGTCGTCGGTAACGATCTGTTCGCCGACGATGTTACCGTCGACATCTACCAGCGAAATGCCGCCGTTTTCGCCGGGATACGGCAGATAGTCGATGACTGCGTCCAGCAACTGCTGCACGCCCTTGTTCTTGAACGACGAGCCGCACAGTACCGGCACGAGCGTGCCGCTTACGGAACCCTTACGGATGCACGCCTTCAAAACCGCCGGATCGAACTCGCCGGTTTCGACGAGATGCATGAATGCGTCGTCGTCCATCGCCAGTGCCGTCTCCAGCATTTCCTGGCGCAGCTCGGGAATCCGGGTGATCCATTCGGCGTCGGTCGGCAGCGCGAATTTGAAGCGGCCTTCCAGCTGATCGATCGGAATGGTTTCCCATTCGCTGTCTTTGTCGTCGGAACTCCAGACGTACGCACAACCCGCGACGAGGTCGACCATGCCGACGAATTCGTCCTGGCTGCCGATCGGGAGCTGACACAACACCGCGTTCGCGCCGAGGCGCTCGCGAATGCCCTTGATGCAATGCGCGAAGCTCGCGCCCATGCGGTCCATCTTGTTGATGTAGCAGATGCGCGGAACGTTGTACTGGTTCGCGAGGCGCCAGTTCGTTTCGGTCTGCGGTTCGACGCCGGCAACACCGTCGAATACGACGACGGCGCCGTCGAGCACACGCAAGCTGCGATTCACTTCGATCGTGAAATCGACGTGCCCGGGGGTGTCGATGACGTTGACCTGATAGCCCCTCCACTCGGTCGAAACCGCGGCGCTCTGGATCGTGATGCCGCGCTTACGTTCTTGTTCGAGGTAGTCGGTGGTGGTGCTCGCCTTACCGTCTTTGGTGTCGTGCACCTCGATGATCTGGTGCTTCTTGCCGGTGTAGTACAACACGCGTTCGGTGGTGGTCGTCTTGCCGGCATCGATGTGCGCGATGATGCCGATGTTGCGGTAAAGCTTGAGCTCTTTTTGCCTGGCCACGGTGTTCTGCCCTGTTGAAAGTCTTTGTTAAGCCTCTGCACTCGGACTCGAAGGGCTTAAACAGCGACGTGCCTTAAAAATCGAGCGCGGAATGTACATGGTTATGTCTAGTCGGATCAAGAAGTTGCTGCAAGGAACGCGAACCGAATCCCGGCCAAACGGAGCCTCCTTGCGGCGATTACCGCCCGGGCAGATCATCCCTGTCATCTGATTCATCCCGATCCGGCAGGGCCAGACATGGAAGCCTTACTCGACGACCGCGCCGTCGCACAGCGTGTACTCGACCACATCGACCGCAAGACCACCGACACCGGCAGCGAAATCTGGCGGGAGCCGGTCGCAAACTACCGGTCGGACCAGCGCTTCGGCGCTGAACTCGACCTGTTGCGGCGCCTGCCGATCCCATTCTGCCCGTCGGCCGCACTGAGGGATGCCGGCTCGTACGTCGCCCGCAATGCCGCCGGAACGCCGTTGGTGGTGGTGCGCGGCGACGACGGACGCGTGCGCGCCTTCCGCAACGCGTGCCGCCATCGCGGTATGCGCCTCGCTGAGGGCAGCGGTTGCGCCAAGGCGTTTGTCTGCGGTTATCACGGCTGGTCGTACCGACTCGACGGAAACCTGCTGCACATTCCGCACGAACAGGGCTTCCCCGACGTCGTCAAAGCCGACCACGGCCTGGTGCCGGTGCATGCCGAGGAGAAGTGCGGCCTCGTCTTCGTGACCCAGATTCCGGGTGCGGCATCCGAAGGCGCGCTCGACGGGCTGCCGGAACTGTTCGCACCTGATCAACGCATCTTCGCCGCCACCGAGAACGTCTCCGACGTGAACTGGAAACTGTTCATGGAGGCGAACCTCGAGGGCTACCACATCAAGCCGACGCACAAGACCACGTTCTTTCCCTACGGCTACGACAACCTGACGTTGATCGAGTCGTTCGGGCGCAACAGCCGCGTGACGTTCCCGTTCCGGCGCATCGAAAAGCTCAGGACACTTCCGCCCGAGCAACGCAACATCGCCGGGTACGTAACATACGTTTACCACCTGTTCCCCAACGTGATTCTCGCGGTGCTGTCGAACCACACGACGATGTCGGTGCTGGAACCGCTAACGACGGGGCAGACGCGCTTCCATACGTACCGGCTGACGAATCGCGGTGAGAGCGTCAACGAAGGCGCCGGTGCGAAGGCCACGCGCGATGCGGAGTTCGTCGGCGACACCGGCGGCAAGGAAGATGCAGCCGTCATCCGGGCGATTCAGAACGGCATCACGAGCGGCGCGAACGAACATTTCACGTACGGCTATTTCGAAAAAGCGATCGTGCACTTCCACAAGAATCTGCACACGTTGCTCGGTGCACCGGTGAAACCGCTCGGACTCGTACCGATCGCATCGTCGCAGTCGGCTTGAGACCGGCGCGCTGCGCGAACTCGTTCTGATCCACAGTCCGCTGGTCGGCGCTTCGTCACTCCTTCCGACCGCAAGCGCATTGGAACGCCGCGGTTGGCTCTGCCGCGTCCCGACACCCGCACGAAACAACAAACATCCCCCGCCGTGGCACGAATGGTGCGCGCGCCTGCTCGATTCGCTGCGAGATATCCGCGAACCGATCCTCGCAGCGCACAGCGCGGCCGGATTGTTGCTGCCGTCGCTCGCCGCCGTCGTGAACGCGTCGATGCTGGTCTTCGTCGACGCGCGCGTGCCGCCGCCGCGCGGAGCCGTGCCGCCGGTCGATGCCGAGTTCCTGGAATTCATCAAGGCGCTACCGACCGCACAATGGCGCATTCCGCCGTGGTCGCACTGGTGGGGCGACGAGCGGCTTCGGAGCGTCATCAAAGACCCGACGCTATTCGCGCAATTCGAAGCCGACCTGCCGCAACTGACGCACGCGTGGTTTGACGACGTCGTCGAAGTGCCTGAGTGGAGCGCGCGGTGCTGCGGATATCTGCGCCTCTCGAAAGCATACGAACCCGAAGCGGCTGCTGCTCTAAAGCGGGGTTGGCCGGTCGTCGCGATCGACGGTACGCATCTGCATCCTGCAATCGAACCGGAACAGACGGCCGCCGCCCTGCTCGAAGTCATCGCGGCGGTCGATCGCTCCCATACCTGATCATCCCACGCGAACGGAGAACTCGGTACCTTCGTCCAGCGCGACGCGCGTCGATACCGTGTCGAGCATCGCGGAGCACTTCACGCGCGATCACGTGCAGACCGATGCATTGATGCGCTGGGCCGAGACGGTGGCCGCGATGCTGGCGGACCGGCTCGGCTCACGCTGAGGCGCGCACTGAGAAGCTACGTGCGCCGGTCGAGTCGGAAGATCAGACCGGTCGCCACCCAGTTGTCGTCCGCCTTGACCTCATACTTCTTCGTGTACGACTCGGCGACGCGCGCACGCTCGGCCGCATCGGTCACCGGCACGGCTTTGAGGTCGAACAACTCGGTGCCGACGCGCACGCGCACGTTCGGATCTTCCGCAATGAACGGCGTCCAGCGTGTTCCCTTCGCACCCGTCGCGATGTAGAGATCGGGACCGATGCCCACGCCCCAGATGTTGTGCGAATACGGATCCTCCGGACGGAACTCCACCTGAATGGTCTTTTCGGCCTCGACGGCCGACCAGTCGACCGGCACCGCCGTGGTCGTACCTTTGAGTGCCCCGCCAGGCAGAATCATGATCGGATCGCCGCACGCGGCGACCAGCGTCAACAGAGCAACCAACAACACCCGCATCTCGTTTCTCCCCCCGCCAGAAAAGTTGGGTCGTGTTACACCGAATACTTCTGCTTCAACTCCCGCTTCAACACTTTGCCGGTTGCGGTGCGCGGCAGCGGTCCGTCTGATATCAGCACCTGTGTGGGCGCCTTGAAGCGCGCCAGCCGCGTGGCGACGAACGCCTGAATCTCCGCCGGATCGATTATGTGATTGGCGCGCGCTTCGATCACGGCCGCCACCTCCTCACCCAGCATGCGATGCGGCAAACCGATGATCGCGACGTCTTGTACCGAGGGGTGTTCGAACAGCACGGCTTCCACTTCAGCGCAGTACACGTTCTCGCCGCCGCGGATCACGACGTCTTTCTTGCGATCGACCACGTAGAAGAAATCGCTTTCGTCGCGATAGCCGAGATCTCCCGTGTGAAACCAGCCGTCAGTGAACGCCTCCGCCGTTGCCTGCGGCTTGTTCCAGTAACCCTGCACGACGTTCGGCCCCTTGATCCAGATCTCGCCGATCTGACCATCCGCTACGTCGACTCCGCTATCGTTGACGACGCGCGCGTGCGCGACCGGCACCGTCCTGCCGACACTGTCCGGCCGCGCGAAATAGTCTGCGCCGCCGTTGGTGATGATCGCCGATGTCGTTTCGGTGAGACCGTACCCGTTGCCGGGCGCCACGCGTTTCGCGAATTGCGAGCCGATCGTATCGATCAGGTCCGGCGGCACCGGCGCACCGCCGGATGCGATGCCGGCGAGCGAACTCAGTTCGAGGTTCTGTTCCTTCGCGCGTTCGAGCAACTGCCGCACCACCGTCGGCACACCGGCGATCGACGAGACGCGTTCGCGCTGCACGAGTTCGAGCGCTTGATCGGTATGCCACTTGTACATCAGCGCAACCTTCGCACCCATCGCTGTCATGACGTAGAGGCCGGTCAATCCGCCGATGTGGAAGAACGGAAACGTCTGCAGCGACACCGGTTGCGGCGGATTCGCCGGCGGCGTGACACCGGCCAGTCGCGCGGCTATTGCGCCGCCCAGAAACGAGTTCGTCAGGTTGGTGACGTGATTGCGATGCGTCGCGAGCGCGCCCTTTGGACGGCCCGTAGTGCCCGACGTATACATGATCGTGGAGTAGTCGTCGGGACCGACGTCGACATCAGGCAGGCCATCGCGATCGAGGTAATCCACGAGCGCGTCGTCGAGCGACTCCGCATGCGGCGAACCAACCGCATCGCGCACGCCGAGCACCACTTCGAGCTGCAACTTCGCCAGATACGGCGCGATGCGCTCCACGCGTTCGCCGTCGAGTACCGCGGCGCGCGCCGCCGCATCCTCGAACGCGTAGTTCAATTCAAAGCCGGTCCACCACGCAGTGTGCGTTACGGCGACCGCGCCGAACG
>JANLUG010000093.1:0-1128 GCA_031363335.1 Gammaproteobacteria bacterium | reverse complement strand
GTGGTCGGTCCGATGAGAAAGTCGTAACGGCCGAAGAAGGCGGCGACGCGGTCGTACACCGCGCGGCGGGCGACCCAGGCGCGATCGAGATCGGTGACGGTGAGCGCTTCGCCTGCTTCGAGATTCCAGCGGATCGTATCTTTCAGCTCCGCGCGCGATTTCGGCGGTAACGACGCGAAGCGTTCGCGGAATCCATTGGCGCGCAGCACGTGGAATGCTTCGGTTGCACCGGAGAGGTCGGGGCACGCGCTCTCGACCGTTGCACCGAGCGACTGCAGCAGCGCACCTGTCGCGGCGATGCATGCCTTGATCGACGCTTGCACCGGCAAACCGAAATCGGTCGTCAGCGCGATGCGCACGCCGCGCAGATCGAGCGGCGTCACCGGATAAAACCTCGAACCCGGATCGGACAGCGCAAGCGGCACGCGCGGGTCGTCGCCGACGAGCACCGACAGGAACAGCGCGATGTCGTCGACACTGCGCGCCATCGGTCCGAGCACCGACATGTCGGACCAGGGATTCAAGGTTGGATAGGCAGGCACGCGACCCGGTGTTGGACGCAAACCCAGCACGTTGCAGAAGCTCGCCGGATTGCGCAGCGAACCGCCGAGGTCGCTGCCGTCGGCCAGCGGCAACATTCGCGCGGCCAACGCAGTGGCCGCTCCACCGCTGCTCCCGCCGCACGTGCGGCTCGGATCGTACGGATTGCGCGTGGCGCCGAAGACGCGATTGAACGTCTGCGAGCCGGCACCGAATTCCGGCGTGTTGGTCTTGCCGATCGCGATCGCGCCGCCCGTGCGGATTCGCTCGACGATCAGGTCGTCTTTGTCGGGGATGTTGTCCGCGAACAGCGTCGAGCCGAACGTGGTGCGCATGCCGCGGGTCGACACGAGATCCTTGTGGGCCGTGGGCAAGCCCCACAGCGGCGGCGGTACTTCCGGATGATGCGCGTCGAACGCCTTTGCGGTGTCGCGCGCGCGATCGGCATCGAGGGTAACGATTGCGTTGAGGCGCGGATTGAATTCCGCGATCTGTTCGAGGTGTGCGTCCATCACTTCTACACAACTCACCGCCCTCGTGGCCAGCAAGTGAGCGAGGTCTACAGCGCTGCGTCGGCAAAGGTCGTTC
>JANLUG010000087.1:0-1570 GCA_031363335.1 Gammaproteobacteria bacterium | reverse complement strand
AGAACGAGATGCCGATCGGCAGGATGACGCGGGACATTTCGACGTGGAAACCGAACAGCCCGTCGAGGTTGTCGACGAAAAAGTTCGCGTACTTGAAGTAACCGAGCAGCGCGAGATTCCAGACGAGCCCGGCGATCAGCCACAGCCGCGACGGCGTGCCGCTATCGCGGGCGATCGCCTGCAACTTTCGTCCGATGCCGAAGTTGACCACGATCGATACGAACAGCAGTGCCAGAAACGCTGCGTTCCAGTACGCGTAGAACACACACGACGCGGCGATCAGCCACACGTGGGTCGCGCGCCGCAATCCGCGGCGTCGCAGCAGTTCGTAACCCAATACGGTGATCGGCAGAAACGCAAAGATGAACGGGAACGAGTTGAACAGCACTCGACGGGTCTTCCTCGAAGTGGTGCCTGGCACCGCGCATTGACTTATCGACGCGGCAATAAGTCAATGCAGGGGGCACGCTTGTATTGAGGAGGTCGAGTCATGACGACGCAGACAACGCCATTTCGGATCTACGGGTCGGAGATGTCGCCGTATTCGGTGAAGGTGCGTTCGTACTTCAGATACAAGGGTCTGGCGCATCAGTGGCTGATGCGCAACGCGACGAATCAGGCGGACTACCAGAAGCACGCGAAGATTCCGTTGATTCCGCTCGTGGTGACGCCCGATGAAGAGGGCCTTCAGGACTCGACGCCGATCATCGAACGCGTCGAAGCATTGCACCCGCGACCGAGCATCCACCCGGACGATCCGACGACGGCGTTCGTTTCGGCGCTGCTCGAAGAATTTGGCGACGAGTGGGGCAACAAGTGGATGTTTCACTATCGCTGGGCGCGCGACGTCGATCAGCTGAGCGCCGCGGGCCGGATCGCCCGGCAGATGCAGCCGCGCGCGACTCAAAGCCAGCATGCCGAGACGACGGCGCAGATTCGCGGCCGCATGGTCGACCGCGTCTGGTTCGTCGGCTCCAACGAGACAACGGCGCCGCAGATCGAAGCCTCGTTCGAGACCGCGATCGATCTGCTCGAAACGCATTTCTCGGTGTACCCCTATCTGTTTGGCGCAAAGCCCGCGTTCGGCGATTTCGGCCTGTGGGGCCAACTCTACTGCGCGTGGACCGATCCCACGGCGGGCGCCCTCATCCAAGGCCGTGCACCGGCACTGCTCGCATGGATCCATCGGATGTCGTGGCCGCGCGCCGAAGGCGACTTCGAAACGTGGAGCGCGCTGTCGCCAACGCTGATGCCGCTACTCAGCTCAACCGTTGGGCGATTGTTCCTGCCATGGAGCGTCGCAAACGCGCAAGCCGTCGCGAGCGGTTCCGAATCGTTCAGCGTGACCCTCGACGGACAGACATGGACGCAGAAACCTCAGAAATATCACGCCCGTTCGCTAGTCGCATTGCGTGAGAAGTACGCGGCTGTCTCTTCTAAACGGGATCTTGATGCGGTGCTCGGCGCAAGCGGATGTCTTGACGCGTTGCGGGGATGAAGGCGACTTCGAAAGGGGTCGAGCGGCGGCGGGTCGGTGCGGCGGACACGCTCAAGCCGTCCCTGGGCGCTC
>JANLUG010000045.1:0-7085 GCA_031363335.1 Gammaproteobacteria bacterium | reverse complement strand
TTGCCGGTGCCCGCCCCGAGCTCCAGTACATCGTGGTGTGCTTCGATTTCTGCCGCGTCGGCGACCCAGGCGAGCACCGGCAATCTGACGCAGCTTCTGGTGGGAGCCCGCCGGGTCGTCGCAGTGGATGTCTCGGCTGCGATGCTCGCAATCGCCGGTTCCAAAGTTCACGGGATCCACTGGCAGCGCAACGACCTGCTGGAGTACTTCGATCATCGGATCGGACGCTTCGACAGGATCGTCTCGACCTATGCGATCCATCACCTGGTGCCGAAGGAGAAGGACCTGTTGTTCCAGCGCATCCGCGAAGCCGTCAATCCGGGCTCTCGCGTGGTGTTCGGGGACCTGATGTTCGAATCCGAGCGCAACCGGATCGATACGATCGAGCGGTACCGCGACACGTGGCCCGATGTCTCGGCCGCGATCGAAGACGAGTTCTTCTGGATCCTCGACGACTGCGTCGCGTGCCTTGCGCGATTGGGGTTCGCCGTTGCCGCGCATCGCGTCAGCGATCTGTCCTGGGGCGTTCTAGCCAGCGTTGAGTAGAAAAAGGGGGCCGAAGCCCCCTATACGAATCGTTGGTCAGTTCGCGTTATTTCCAGGCACCGAACTTGTAGAGAACCTCGAGACCGAAGGTGCGCGGATTCGTCACGGTACCGGTACGGCGGAAGTTGTCGGCTTCGGACAGCGCCTCTACCTGACGGATACCGATGTCGTCGAATACGTTGTTGCAGAACGCGGAAACGTTCCACTCCTCTCCGGGCGACAACCAAGTGACGCGTGTGTCGACGCGGCTGTACGAAGGCGCTTTGTCGGTACCTTCCTCGAACAACGAGAAGTAGACCTTGTCGATCCATGAGTAGTCGGCCAGGAACGTCAACGTACCCCGGTCGCCGCTAATGGGAAGTGCGTACTGCGCGTATGTGTCGAACTTCTTCTCCGGAACCCGCAACATCTGGTTGCCCTTGATGTTGAACGGCGTTGCGAGGGGATCGAACAAGGAGCCTGGACGCTGTGCATTGAACTCGTCGATGACGGTGAAGTCCTTCGTGTATTCGCTGTGCGTGAAGCTCACCGTCGCACCAAGAGTGATGCGATCGGTCAGCAGCCACAGCACATCGGTATCGAAGCCGATCATTTCCCCGGCCGGAACTGCGAACGTACTTGTCGACACCCCGCCAAGCGCAGACGGGCTCGCAGCCGGCGTATGCACGTGGCTGTAGTCGTAGTAGTACAACGCCGCATTGACCTGCATCGTGCCGTCGCGGATCTCACCCTTGTAGCCCAACTCGTATGCGACGAGGCTCTCGGGCTGGTACTTCGCGTTCGCGCTGAAGTTGCCGAGGTTGAACCCACCGGCGCGGGTACCTGACGTGACCGACAGGTAGATCAGGTCTTTATCGTTCGGCGTCCAGTCGAGGTTGATGCGACCCGTAACCGCATCGTCCTTACGATACAGCTGTCGCCACAACGACTGGGAAATCGGCACGCCTGTCGTCAGCAGGGTGTTGTAGTTCAACACCTCACCGTTCGGGCCCATTGCACCAATCGCCTGGTTGACCTGCGCAAGGCTAGGCACGCACGCCGCGTTGACCGTGGCGCATGAAACCGGCGCCAGCGGAATCGGCACCGAACCGAGATTGCCGACGAACCCGAGTGCCGGCACGGCTCCGACCAGCAGCGCCTGGCCACCCTCGCTCTGATAGAACGCGTTTTCTTCACCGTGCAACTGGTCGCGTGCCCAACGCGCTCCCAACGTCAACGAGAACTGCTCATTGATCGTGAACACGCTCTGCGTATAGATCGCGAACGCCTCCCGCTCGGTGCGCGTCTGGTATTCGGTGTCGGTGCCAGCCGTCGTCGGGCCGTGTGGGACGTTCGTGTTGCTGCCGACCGGGTCGCCGTCCTTCCGTCCGAAGCAATACGTGAACGGATTCGCCGAAGCCAGGCTCGACTCCAAAGGCACGCACGTCGCGCTGGGCGTGCTGCCGGCACGAACGAGAAGGCCTTCCTGCTTCGCAGTGAAAAGGCTGACCTGCGGGTCTGCGCCGATGAACGCGAGCACGCCAACTCTGCTGGGGCTGTAGTCGAACCCTTGTGTGAACCGACCGTTCGAGTTCGAGTCGTAGTAATCGCCGCGTTGGGTGATGGCGGCTTTGTAGTAGAACAAGCCGGTCGTCGACGTCAGGCGATCGTTCCAATCATTGAAGAACTGCAACTCGTGCGAGATGTACTCCGTCTCCTGGCTGACGTAAAACTGCTGGTCGCCCGAGTACAGCGTGTCCGCATCGGTATTGCTCGTCAGATCTACATCCGACGTCCGATCGTAGAAGTAGTCGGTGTAGCCGAAGATGTACTTGATCGAGAATGTGTCGCTTACCGTCCAGCGAATGTCGGTCGAGTTCGCCTGCTGATCGAAATATTCGTCCTGGCGGCCGCTCGTATCGGTCGAGATATCGGAACCGCCGAGCGAACCGAGGCCCAGCATGTGTTGGCGCGAGTTGTCCGTTCCGAAAGCCTTGTTATTCAGGTTCTGAGCGCCGACCCCCGAGAAGTCGACACCGGGTGTTACGCGTTGCGCTTCCACGAGCTGCCCGGTCACCGGATCCGTGAACTGATAGACCGTCGTCGACCCAGGTTGGTTCAGGTACCCCGCCGTCGCGGTCGTGATCCGGCACTCAGGACTAAGGCGCGCGGTGTTCGAGCCAACCCCGGTCGGGGCTTGAAAGTTCGTGCGGCCGCTCGTCAACGTCGGGCACACCGTGTCGTTTACCCGGCGATAGCCCCAGGCAAACGAAGAGGTGTTGCGCGGATTTCCGGTGGCTGGATCCACGCCACCGCCGTCTTCCGTCAGATTGACGATACCGGCGGCATCCGCACCCCCCATTCGGCGGCGATAGCTGCGCTCGTTGCCGCGCGTGTTGAACTCGAGGTTGTCCGTCGGCGTCCACTTCAACGCGAGTGAGTAGTTTTCGTCACCATAGTTGTCCGGGTTCTGGTTACCCGATTTGTCGTCGATGTAGCCGTCGCGCGTACGTTTAACACCCGTTAGGCGCGCAGCCAGAATGTTGTCGATCAACGGACCCGATATCACGCCGTACTCTTCTTTCAGGTCGTAGCTACCGGCAACGATCTTCGCTTCGCCTTCGAATTCATTGGTCGGCTGCTTGTTGATGAAGTTCACCGCACCGCCGATCGCGTTACGGCCATACAGTGTTCCCTGCGGACCTCGCAACACCTCGATCCGCTCGATGTCGAACAGACCGCCTTCCGTCGAGGCGATACCGAAGTCTTCCGAATACACACCGTTCAGGTACGTCGCGATACCGGGGTCGCCGCCCAGTGCCCGGAAGTTCCGGCCGACACCGCGAATCGCCATGTCGTAAGGTTCAATGACCGCCGCGGGAATGAACTTCTGAAGGTCTTCCTGGTTGCGGATGCCGAAGTCTTCGAGCATCTGACCGGTGAAGGCCGTGATCGAAATGGAGGTGTCGCTGACCGTGGACTCTTTGCGTTCCGCGGTCACCACGACTTCTTCGATCTGACGCCGGTCCGTTGCGGCAGCTTCTTCTGCGGACGCCGCAGGCACGCCGAACGCGGCCGAAAGGAGCATTGCGAACCCGTATACGGTGGGTTTCAGGACGCTTTGACGGACCGAGTTGCGCAGGTCGACATCGGCGCATGCGCCGGTTCGCTTATAGCGAATTAACATTGATGAACTCCCCTTTGAATTGAAACCTACCCGTGCTGCGGAACTGCGGTACCAAGTAGGAAGGTGCCCCTGAGGGCAATCCGGGCGTGTTTATAAGCCGGGGTGTTACGCGATGTCAACGCAACTGTTACCGACCGACTCATTTATGTAGAACAATCGTAACACTCCGCAACACCGCCTAACGCGAAATGCAAGCTTGACCGTGAACCTGTCGCGAGTGCTGACGGTTTCGTTCGGTCACAGTTCGAGTAAGGGAGTCGGCTTCGGCGCTAGCGGCCGAGTTGCACGCCCGACTGGAGCCATTTCGCGGCCATGCGCAGCATCGACGGCTCTGTGGTCAGCACGCCGATTTCGTCGATCTTCACCCAACGCAGCGCGTGCGATTCGTCGCTGACGCGAAACGCATCGCTACTCACCGCGCGCAACGCAAATCGGGCGTCGAAATGATGGTGCGCCGGATCCTCCTGCCGCGCCGGAATCAGATGAACGTCAATGTCGAATAGCACGTCGTGAATCGGCTCAACGACGAGACCCGACTCCTCGACGGCTTCCCTGCACGCGACCCGAAGCGGATTGTTGTCTCCATCGCTGTGGCCACCGAGTTGCAGCCACCGATTCAACTTCCGGTGATGCGTCAGCAACACGTGCGTCTGCTGCAGATTGACGATCCACGCGGAACCAGTGACGTGCCCGGACCAGCAATTTCGCTGAAAACAACGCGGCTCGCTGGTTACGAAGGCTTCGAACCGATCGATCGTGGCGGACTCATCGGCATACCGTCGCCGATAGTCCAGAAGAAGGTCGATGACATCTTGGCGATCCATCGGACCATCATGCCGTTCACCAACAAAAAAAGAAGGGGGCCGAAGCCCCCTTTTTGAATCGTCTATCCGGTCGTTGTTATTTCAAAGCGCCGAACTTGTAGTCGACCGAGATGCCGAGCTGTTGCGGAATCGTGTTGGATCCCGATCGGCGGAAGTTCACGTCTTCGTTCGAACCGTAGTGGTCGACCTGACGCAGGCCGATGTCGTCGAAGACGTTGTCCGCGAAGGCAGCCACGGTCCAAGCCGCGCTGGGTGAGACCCAAGTCGCGCGCACGTCCGTCCGCTGGTAGGAAGGTGCCGCATCTTCTTTCGATTCGAACGCCGAGAAGTACACCTGGTCGATCCAGCTCCAGTTCACGAGGAACGTCACGTGGCCTCTTTCAGCCATCTCGAACGTGTACTGCCCATAGATCCCACCTTTCATCTCGGGCACTTGCAGCATCTGCTTGCCCTTCAGATCGATCGGGATGTTCAGTGGGTTGAACAACGACGGCGGCCGGCTCGGATCGTTCGGATCGTTGACCGTGAAGTTGTCCGTGTACTCGCTGTGCGTATAGCTGAAGTTGGCACCTAACGTGATGTTGTCGGTAATCAGCCAGTCGAGGTCGGTATCCCAACCGATGATCTGCGCGGTCGGCACCGAGAACACGCTGGTCGACGTATTCGCCGGGTTGAAGATCGATGGACCCGTGCCGAATGTCTCTACGTTCTTGTAGTCGTAGAAGTAGACAGCCGAGTTCAACTGCAGCGTGCCGTCACGCAACGTACCTTTATAGCCCAACTCATACGAGATCAAACTCTCGGTCTTGAACGCGCGGTTCGCGCTGAAGAACACCAGGTTGAAGCCGCCGGCCCGAGATCCCTTCGTGGCCGACAGGTAGATCAGGTCGTTGTCGGTCGGGGTCCAGTCCATGTTGACGCGCCACGTGATGTCGTCGTCCTTGCGCTCTTCCTGCCGCCACAGACTGAGGCTCGCCGGGATGCCGTTAACCAACAGCCGTTGCGGATCGATGATCTGACCCGCCGCCGCGCCCGTGCAGGCGGGATTTGGTGCTTGCCCCGCGACGATCGCCGCCAAGCCGCACGATGGACCTCCCTGATAACCAAGCGCCTGGTTGAAAAACGAGAGGCTCGAAGTCCCGCCTGCAGCCGGAAATCCGAGCGGGATGATGTTGTCTTCATTGTAGAAGAATAGGTTTTCCTCGCCCGTCAACTGGTCTCGCGCCCAGCGTGCGCCCAGGGTCAACGCGAAGTGCTCGTTGAACGTGTAGACACCTTGGGTGTACGCCGCGTAAGAGTTCCGCTCGGACCGCGTCTGGTACTGCAGGTCCGTCGCCGAGACGAACGGATTCTGATGCACCACATGGCTATTCGTGTTGCCTTGCCAGCTACCAAAGCAATAGTTCGACTTGGCGACAGAGAACAAGCCCGGAATGCAGTTACCCGGCGCTTGACCACCGTTCACATTGATTTCGCCGTATTGCTTCGCGGTGAACAACTGCATTTGCGGCAGGAACCCGAAGTTCGCGATGCCCGCGGAGAACGGACGTAACGACTGGTAGGGAAACGCGTTGGCATACCGCGACGTACACGGTTGATTGAGCTGACAGAGGCTGTCGTAAAAATCACCGCGCTGGGTGATCTTCGAGTCGTAGTAGAACAAGCCGGTCGTCATCGAGAAGCTGTCGGAGAAATCGGTGAACGCCTGCAACTCGTGCGAAACGTATTCGGCTTCCTGACTGACGTAGAACTGGTTGTCAAACACCGTGCTGCTGGTCAGATCCACGTCGGTGTTGCGATCGTAGAAGAACGACGAGTAACCGAAGATGTACTTCAGCGTGACCTTGTCGTTCACCTGCCAGGAGATGTCGGACGTACCGGCTTGCTGGTCAAAGCCTTCGTTCTGCAGGCCGTTCGTATCCGTCACCAGATCGCCGCCCTTCAGGTTGTCAAAACCGAGTACGCGCACCTTCGAGGGGTCAGCGCCGTACGCGTAGTTCGGGTGAGTCGTCGTACCGCTACCTTGTGCAGCGTCCACGCCCGGCACCGCGCGCTGCGCCGTGATAAGCGATCCGTTGGCAGGATTCGTGAACTGAAAGGTCGGATTCCCGGCGACGGTACAACCGACCCCACCGCGGACGCCCGTTGTCGGCACCGTCGCCGTGCGCGTGAACGCATTCGCGCACGGTATGGCCGGATTGACCGCTCGATAACCGAACACGTATGTGCTCGTATCACGCGCGTTCTTCTGGTCATTACCGTTCTCGGAGAACGTAATGATACCCGCCGCATCCGCACCACCCATTCGACGCCGCAGGCTTCGCTCGTTGCCGCGGATCAACCAGGTGATGTCATCGTTCGGTGTCCATTGCAAGGCGAGTGAGTAGTTCTCGTCGCCGAAGTTGTCAGGATCCTGGTTGCCCGACAGATCCTTGATGGCGCCGTCCCGCTCACGCTTCACACCGGTGATTCGCGCCGCGAGGATTCCGTCGACGATCGGACCCGACAGCATGCCGTACTCTTCCTGCAGCCCGTCGCTGCCGGTGATG
>JANLUG010000037.1:0-5830 GCA_031363335.1 Gammaproteobacteria bacterium | reverse complement strand
AACCTTTCGGAGACCGACCGCATTTCCGCCGACGTCAGTGCCGGCAAACCGAAGGGCATCCCCCATTGCGGATGCTCCTTTTTGTACTTCGGCAGTCCCTCCAAAGTCGCACACGATTGCGCCCGTCCAGTCGAAAAATCGAACATGCCGGCCGGAAGAATGCCGCGGGGCAGCGGGTTGCGCGCCTTGAGCGCGAGCATGTCGTACAGCACGCTCGCGTTCAGATTGTTCCGTGGGGTCTGGTCGCGCTCGTTGAGGACAGGGTGAAATCCTTTGTCGCGCCATTGCTGCGTTGTTTGCGCGTCGGTCCCGAGACGGGTCATCGGCGCCTCCAGCAATCGGGCGCTGTCGTACACCGGGGCGAGACTCGCGCCGCGGTCGAGCCCCGCGAAGTTCTGCATTTTCAGCTGGCAGGGGGCGTCGTAGCAGGCATGACAGACGAGGCAACGCCGATTGAAGATCGGTTCGACCGCGTGCTGGTAGTCGGTGCTGCTCGTTGTTGATGCAACACGATCGCGCACGGCCTCAGGTCCGTAGAGCTGGTCCGCGTTGCGGACGGCGATGGCCGTGCAGCCGGCGATCACGAGTACCCACACCACGAACAGAAGACGATTTGTCACTTTGGCTGCACTTCCCGCGGCGACATCACCGCTCCGGTTCAGGTCGAGTCATTGATTGTATTGCGCAAACGCAGTGCGACATGTCGATGCGCCGGGCGATGGTGCGCGACGGCGTCGAGTGCCGTCAACCCAACGGTTCTGCAATGGGTCTCGCGCGTCGCCAGGAACGCATAACGGTGCCGAGAAGTGGCGCTTCAACCCGACCATGTCCAATTGCGACTACGTACTGCGTACGCATTTTGCGTTCGACTCCGCGGTGCTCACCGCCGAAGACAAAGCGCAACTGGATACGCTGGTGCCGCAACTGATGAATCCCAAACTCGGTTTCGTGACCGGCGAGACCGTGGCGGACTATCTCAAGTCTAAAGGTGTGAAATTCGGCGATCGTTTCATTACGCAGGGTTTTGGTGAGACCAAACCCATTGCCGACAACAAGACCGAAGAGGGGCGCGCACAAAACCGACGCGCGTCGATTCACCGCACCGATTGCGGTCCGGCGCACTGATCGCATCGGCTTTTGCCGATCGTTTGAAACTGGCCCGCGGCACTCGCCGCGGGCCTTTCCATTTCAGGAGGACGGTTTTCCGGCGGCGGCCTGCAAGACGCTTGCGCCGGTCTGTCCGAACATGAGCTTGCGCTGTTCCTCCGTCATCTCGCCCGTCGGCCGGCGCAGCTCTTTTCCGACATTCATGCCCCTCTGCACTGCGGGCCTGGACTTCATCGCGTCGAACCATCGGCGCACGTTCGGATAGGTGTCCATCGACTGTTTGAAGTGCTTGTACGGCACCACCCACGGCCACGACGCCATGTCGGCGATCGAATACTCACCGGCCAGGAACTCACGTTGCGACAGACTGCGTTCCATCACCGCAAACAATCGGTCGTACTCGTTCGCGTAGCGCGTGTGCGAGTAATCGTGCTGGCTTGGCCCGCCCGGCGCGTAATTCACGAAGTGCGACAGTTGTCCGGCCATCGGTCCGAGGCCGCCGACTTGCCAGAACAACCACTGCATGACGTCGAAACGCGCGTGCAGTTCGCGCGGCATGAAACGGCCGGTCTTCTCCGCGAGATATACGAGAATCGCACCGGACTCGAAGATCGATAGCGGCGCCCCCGGCGCGTCGTGATCGACGAGCGCCGGCATGCGATTGTTGGGGCTGATCTTCAGGAATTCCGGCTTGAACTGATCGCCTTTGCCGAGATTCACCGGCTGAACGCGATATTCGAGGCCGCACTCCTCGAGCATGATCGTGATTTTCCAACCGTTCGGTGTAGGCGCGAAGTACAGATCGAGCACGGTGGTCTCCGGAGTGACGCGGCCGCCCGACTGTATCGGAAGGGTTTGGCGAATCCTAGTTCGCGACAGCGCTGTTCGCGGTGGTGCGCAGGCGCTGGAACGCATCCTTCGGTTCGGCCGCATTCAGCCGCCCGATGATCTGCTCGGCGCACTGCCTTGGAGTGGCGATGCCGGTATCGACCTCGACGTCGTATATGCAGTGGCGGTGCACGTGGTCGAAGTGCGATGTGGCCGTTCCCGGGAACCGCCCTGGGCGCCTCGCCTCGCGCGCGTTGACGACATCGATCTGACAGCGCACACCGACGAACAGCACGTCGAATCCTGCGAGCGCATCGACGTAGTCGAACAGAAACGCGGGCTCGAACATCAGATCATCGATGATGACGTTGTTGCCTTCGGACGCGAACGCGGCGATCGCGCGGCGCATCCCGCGCAGCACCTGCTTACCCAGATCGCCGAACTGAACTTCGGTGACGCGTTCGCTGCCATGCGCAACCGGCACCACGTTCAAGCCGCGCGCGCCGGGTGTGCCTGGCGGAGAGTTCAGGCCGCGATAACGACCACCCATGCCGTCGCGAAACTGATCGAGCGCGATGTGGTGCCATGGATCGGGCAGCAATTGCTGCAGCGTGACCGCAAGCGTTGTCTTGCCGGCGCTCGACGATCCGTTCAACAGAATGATGCGACCCGCTGCCATATTCGGCCCTTCTGCTTGGCCGCGGCATAGTATCGGCTTGCAGCGAAGGCCTCAAACTTGCCGAGGTACCGCGAGGCCGACCGCGAGATGGCCGCGAGACGTCCCGCAAAATGGAATGCTGTGTTACGGGCGAATCGCCGCCCCGGTACACTAACGCGTTTTTCTCGGATGCCGCGGCATGCAGGGCCTGTTGGGAATAATCGTTCTGCTGGGATTGGCTTGGCTCCTCAGCGAGGATCGTCGCGGCGTCAGCCCGCGCGCCATTGCCGTGGGTCTCGCGATGCAGTTCGTGCTGGCGCTTGCGCTGCTTCGCTTCGCGCCGATTCGCGACACGCTGCTGCTCGCGAATCACGTCGTCTATGCAATCGAAGCCGCGACCCGCGCCGGAACGACGTTCGTCTTTGGATTCCTCGGTGGCGGCGATCCTCCGTTCGATCTGACGAATGGCGGCGCGATGTATATCTTCGGTTTCCGGATCTTGCCGCAGATCGTGGTTTTCAGTGTGCTGGTGGCGCTGACGTGGTACTGGCGGATTCTGCCGCTCGTGATCAAAGGCTTCGCGTGGCTGTTGCGCCGCACACTCGGGGTCGGTGGGGCCGTCGGCGTCGGCGCGGGCTCGAGCATGTTCCTCGGCATGGTCGAGGCGCCGTTGGTGATTCGCGCCTACCTGAAGAACCTGTCGCGCTCGGAGTTCTTCATCGTGTTGACCGCCGGCATGTCGACGGTGGCCGGTTCGATCATGGTGTTGTATGCAAACGTGCTGGGCCGCGTGATCGACGGCGCGCTGGGGCACATCCTCATCGCTTCGGTCATCAACGTGATCGGCGCCATCGTCGTCGCTCGGGTGATGATTCCGTCGGCCGAGTCGACCGACGGCGGCGATGTGGCGGATGCGTTGAAGTACGGCAGCATGATGGACGCAATCACACGCGGGACGACCGATGGATTGCGACTCGCCATAAACGTTGGCGCCATGCTGATCGTGTTGGTGAGCTTGATCGCGCTCGTCAACGCGATGATCGGCGCATTCTCGGTCGGCGGCGAAGCGCTGACGTTGCAACGAATCATGGGCTGGATGTTCGCACCGGTCGCGTGGCTGATCGGCATTCCGTGGGCGGAGTCTACTCAGGCCGGCGCATTGCTCGGCACGAAACTCGTGTTGAACGAATTGGTCGCATACATCCAGCTCGCGGCGATTCCGGTGACCGATCTGTCGGACCACAGTCGAATGATCCTGACGTATGCGCTATGCGGTTTCGCAAACTTCGGCAGCCTCGGCATCACGCTGGGCGGCGTCGGCGCGCTCGTGCCAGAACGACGCGCCGAACTGTTCGAGCTGGCGCCGAGAACGCTGATCTCCGGGACGATCGTCAACTGCATCACCGGCGCGATTGTCGGGGTGGTCTACGCGCCGGGTTGAAATGCGCGCGCCGAGTCGACGATGCGCTGCACGCCGTCGTCGTCGATGTCGAGATGCATGACCCAGCGCGGTCCGCGCACGCGGATCTGTTGTTTCTCGAGATGCTTCGTCAACGCGGCCAGATCTTTTGCGCCGATTTCGACAAATACCATGTTCGTTGCCGACCGCACCTTTCCCGCGAACGCGGCCAGGTCATTCAATGCGGCGCAGAGGCGTGCGGCACGCGCATGATCCAGCTCCAATCGGTCCACGTGATGGTTCAAGGCGTGGATACCCGCTGCGGCGAGAATGCCGGACTGCCGCATACCGCCGCCGAGCATCTTGCGCCAGCGGCGCGCCTGCCTGACGAATTCGGTGGAACCGCACAGCACCGAACCTGCCGGTGCGCCGAGACCTTTCGAAAGGCACACCGACACGCTGTCGCATTCGTTGGTCAGTGCAGTCGCCGTCACCCGCTGCGCGACCGCGGCGTTAAACAAACGCGCGCCATCGAGATGCAACGCGAGCTTGCGTCGATCGCATACCAAACGGGCGCGTGGCAGGTAGTCGAGCGGTAACGGCGCACCCGCAAGCGTATTCTCGAGGCACAACAGCCGCGTCTTGGCGAAGTGGAAATCGTCCGGTTTGACGGCCGCCTCGACTGCGTCGAGGTCCAACGTCCCATCTGGTTGAAAGGGCAGGGGTTGCGGCTGGATGCCGCCGAATACCGCGCCGCCGCCTCCTTCATATTTGTAGGTATGCGCCTGTTGCCCTGCGATGTACTCGTCGCCGCGCCCGCAATGCGTCAGCAGCGCGAGCAGGTTCGACATCGTGCCGCTGGGCACGAACAACGACGCGGCGAAACCGATGCGCTCGGCTGCAAGCGCCTCGAGCGCATTGACGGTCGGATCTTCTCCGTACACATCGTCGCCGACATCGGCATTCGCCATCGCCTGCCGCATCGCCGCCGTCGGTTGCGTAACGGTATCGGAACGCAGATCGATCCAGTTCACCGACGTCATCCGGTCACAGCGCGTCGAGGAATTGCGTTACTGCGGCGTTGAACTCGCGCGGCCGGTCGATGTTCGACGCATGTCCTGCGCCGTCGATCACGACGCGCGTGGCGCCAGGGATTTTGCCGGCCATGTAGTCGGTAGCCGCGAGGAACGGTTGGTCGAGTGCGCCGACGAGCACGAGCGTGGGCACTCGAATCTCCGGCAGGCTCGCCATAACACGGCCGTCACTCTGCGCGAGCATTCCGCGTGCCGCGTGAGCGAGGCCTTGCGCAGATCGGTGGCGACTCAACGCGACTTCGCCGCTGGCCGACAACGCGGCAAGGCCCTTCGTTTCCAGCTCCTTCGCGCGCGTTGCAGCAATGCGATTCCAACCGTCGCGACCGCTATCGCTGCGATAACCCGGACCGGTATCGAACAGCATCAATGCGCCGACACGATGTGGAAAGGCGACGTTGAACGACAACGACATATACCCACCGAGCGACAAGCCGGCGATCACCGCCGTCGGCGCGTCGGCCACATCCAAAAGCGCGGCCATATCGGCCGTCGTCAGCGCTTCGGAATAATCGGCCGGATTCGCCGGACTATCGCTGTTCCCGTGACCGCGCATGTCCCAGATGATCAACTTATGCGCGGCGCTCAAGGGACCGACCTGACCCGTCCACATCGCTGATGTGGCGCTGTAGCCGTGACTCAGCAAAACGGCGGGACCTGACCCGTGTACTTCGTAATAGATCCGGACGCCGTCGCGATCGAGATAGGCCATGTCGCTGTCCTCGTGTTGCTTATCGGTTCTGAAAA
>JANLUG010000021.1:0-10973 GCA_031363335.1 Gammaproteobacteria bacterium | reverse complement strand
CTTCTGGGGCAGCGTGCTCAGCAACATGTCTCGCGGCGGACGATCCGGCGGTTTTGGCGGCGGGGGTTTCGGTGGTGGTGGTGGCGGCGGGTTCGGTGGCGGTGGCGGCAGTTTCGGCGGCGGCGGCGCGTCGGGCAGCTGGTAGTGCGGTACACGAGATGAGTCTGTTCGGTGAGAACGAGCGCAACCAGATATCCGACGCCATCGCAGAGGTCGAACGGCGCACCAACGCGGAACTGGTAGCGGTGCTGGCCGCGCGCAGCGACGACTACCGGCATCATTCGATTGCGTGGGCGGCGGTGGTTGCGTTGCTGATGTCGGCGCCGCTCGTATTCGTGCACCCGAGCGCGTTCGTGGTGCTGGCTATTCAGTTGGCGCTGTTCTGCGCGCTCGTGCTGCTGTTTCGATTGCCGGCGATTGCGCGACGCCTCATTCCGCGCCACCTCGGACACTGGCATGCGTCGAGCATGGCGCGACGTCAGTTCCTGGAGCAGGGGTTGCACCACACGAAAGGCGAGACCGGCGTGTTGATCTTCGTTTCGGAAGCGGAACGTTACGTGGAGATTCTGGCCGATCGCGGCGTCAGCGCGCACGTCGACGATTCGCGTTGGCAGGAGATCGTCGATCGTTTCGTGGCGAGCGTGCAGCGCAAGCACGTCGCCACCGGATTCGTCGAAGCGATCGGCGAATGCGGCGACATCCTCGCCGATGCCGTGCCGAAGACCGCGGACAATCCGAACGAGTTGCCGAATCGACTGATCATGATCGGCTACGACTAGAATACGGCTTCGCTTCCACGGAGTGTTCCATGACGCCGCGCACCGAGATCGACCGCGACAAGCTGAAGGCCTACGTCAAACGCGTCGGTTCATCGATCACCGCCGGCTACAACTGCGCCATCAGTTCGCTCGGCGATCGGCTTGGTCTGTATCGCGCACTACGCGAACTGCGCATCGCGAGCAGCGAGGATCTGGCGCATCACACCGGGCTGAACGAACGCTGGATTCGTGAGTGGCTGCGGCATCAGGCGTGCGTCGAACAAGTCGAATACGACGCCGCCACGGATCGTTTCTGGTTATCGCCCGAAGCCGTTGCGGTATTGCTCGATGACAGCAACCCGACCTATCTCGCCGGCGGATTCGACGGCGTCGTTGCGACGATGCCGTCGCTGCCCGGGCTCGTCGAGAGCTTCCACACCGGCGTCGGACGTTCCTATGACGACCACGGCGCGGGGTGCGTGTGCGGTATCGAACGGCTGTCGTCGCACGGCAAGAAATTCCAGCTCGTGCCGAACGTGCTGCCGCTGCTCGACGGCATGGTCGCGAGGCTCGAGGCGGGCATTCGCGTCGCCGATGTCGGTTGCGGCGGCGCGCTCGCGACGATTGCGATGGCGAAGGCGTTTCCACGTTCCACCTTCGTCGGCTACGACAACTCGGCGCACGCTCTGGAACGCGCGCGCGCCAATGCGAAGTCGTCGGAGGCAACCAACATCGAGTTCGTCGATCCGGACGTCAGCCCGCTTCCGGATCGTCCTGCGTTCGAGCTGATCACCACGTTCGACGTGATCCACGATGTGCCGTATCCGCAGCGGCTGATCGCGGCGATTCGCGATGCGCTCACGCCCGACGGCATCTGGTTGTGCGAAGACATCAAGAGCCTGCCGTCGTTCGACGAGAATCTGCGTGAGAACAAATACGCGGCGATGCTCTATGGTTTCTCGATCATGGTATGCATGGCGTCGGGTCTCTCGAAGACAGACGGTGCCGGTCTCGGGACGTTGGGTTTCAACGAGACGATCGCACGAGAGATGACCGATGCGGCGGGGTTTACGCGGTTCCGCCGGCTCGACTACGACAACCCGTTCAACAGCTACTACGAAATCCGCCGATGAAACGCATTCTCGACGTGCCCGGCGCGATCAACCTGCGCGACTTCGGCGGCTACGAGACGGTCGAAGGACGCCGCGTGCGCAGCGGCGTGCTGTTCCGGTCGGGCATGCTTGCGGAGCTGACGACCGATGGCAAGGCGGCGTTGCGCGATCTCGGCATCGGCGTGATCTGCGACTTGCGGCGCGAGCATGAGCGCGAACTCGACCCGACGCCGTTCCCCGCGCACGATCCGTGCCAGGTGCATGTTTCGATCGATCCTGACCACGGCGTGAAGTTGCGCGAGGCGATGCAATACGAGGGCCTCGACCTCGCGGGGCGGATCCATTACATGATCGAAATCAACCGCGAACTCGCGCGCGTGCACACGGCGGAGTACCGCCGCGTATTCGATGCGTTGTGGTCCGCCGGTGACGACGGCTTCCTGATCCACTGCGCCGCCGGTAAAGACCGAACGGGCTTCGGTGTGGCGGCGATTCAGTTTGCACTGGGCGTTCCTCGCGACACGATCATCGACGACTACCTGCTGACGAACGAGGCGATGGACTTCGAACGTGTCATTGTGCCGCGATTGCGCGCGAGCTACGGCGATGTCGACGTCGAAGCGGCAAAGGCGCTCTCCGGGGTGCGCCTGGAATACATCCACGCCGCACTCGATGAAGTGGATTCGATCTATGGCTCGTTCGACGGCTATCTCGAGCGCGCGCTCGGCATCGATGCGCAACGCCGCGCGGCGTTGTGCGCCCGTTATCTCGAGTAGCCGCCCCTAAGTGAAAGTCGACCCATGAATGTCGAGGAGTTGCGCTGATGGCCGACAAGAGTGGTTTCGACACGCTGGCTCTGCATGCCGGGCAACGACCGGATCCGACCACCGGCGCGCGCGCGACGCCGATCTATCAGTCAGCGGCGTTCGTCTTCCCGGATACGGACTTTGCCGCCGGGCTGTTCAACATCGAACGCGCGGGGCACGTGTATTCGCGTCTGTCGAACCCGACCAACGCGGTGCTGGAAGAACGCGTTGCCGCGCTCGAAGGCGGCGTCGGCGCGATTGCGACCGCCAGCGGGCAAGCCGCGATGCACCTTGCTGTCACTACGCTGTGTTCGGCCGACGATCACATCGTCGCGTCGCGGTCCATCTACGGCGGCACGCACAACCTGCTTGCGTATACGTTGCCGCGTTTCGGTATCACGACGACGTTCGTCGATCCGCGTGATCCGGCCGCCTTTGCCGCAGCGATCCGCCCGAATACGCGACTGGTGTTCGGTGAAACGCTCGGCAATCCGGGCCTCGAAGTGCTGAACGTCCCGGTTGTGGCGCGCATCGCGCACGACGCCGCATTGCCGCTGTTGATCGATTCCACGTTCACAACGCCATACCTGATGCGCCCGCTCGATTGGGGCGCGGACCTCGTGCTGCATTCGGCGACGAAGTTTCTGTCGGGCCACGGCATCGTCATCGGCGGTGTGCTGGTGGACGGCGGCACGTTCGATTGGGAGGCATCGGGCAAGTTTGCAACGCTGACGGAGCCGTACGCCGGATTCCACGATCTCGTTTTTGCGGAGGAATTCGGCCCGCAAGCATTCATCATGCGCGCGCGGAAAGAGGGCCTGCGCGATTTCGGCGCGTGTATGGCGCCGATGACGGCGTTCCACATCCTGCAAGGTCTCGAAACGTTGTCGCTGCGGATGGACCGACACGTGGCGAACGCGCATCGCATCGCAGAGTTTCTCGCCGGTCACGCCGCCGTGAACAGCGTCAGTCATCCCGATCTCGCGACGCATCCTGACCATGCGCTCGCGAAGCAGCTGATGCCGCGTGGCGCAGGCGCCGTGCTGTCGTTCGATATCAAAGGCGGTCGCAATGCAGGACGCGTATTCATCGAGAGTCTCGCGATCTTCTCGCACCTCGCGAACGTCGGCGATGCGAAGTCGCTGGTGATTCACCCGGCGACCACCACGCATCACCGCATGGATGCGGATGCACTTCGCGTTGCCGGCATCGGCGAGGGGTTGGTGCGGTTGTCTGTAGGGCTGGAGGATGCCGACGATCTGATCGAGGACCTCGGCCGCGCGCTCAACCGCGCCCAGCGGAGTTGAGCATGCGTATCAAAGTCGATGCAGCTGCCGTGTTCATCGGTACCGGCAGCGGTCATCCCGCCGCGGACGCACCGGCCGTCGTGTTCATTCACGGCGCCGCGCACGATCACACCATCTGGGTGATGCCCGCGCGTTACTTTGCGCGCCATGGTATGCGCGTGCTGGCACCCGACCTGCCGGGCCACGGCCGCACCGAGGGGCCGGCGCTGACGAGCGTCGAAGCGCTCGCCGATTGGATCGATCGTGTGCTCGATGCGGCCGGCGTCGAGAACGCCGCGATCGTCGGGCACAGCATGGGTGGGTTGATAGCGATGTCGCTCGCGATCCGGCATCCGTCGCGGGTGAGGTCGCTCGCGTTGCTCGGCGTATCCGTGCCGATGCCGGTCACCGAGCGCCTGCTGACCGCGGCGAAGAACAACGAAACCGCGGCCACCGACATGGCAAACGGCTGGAGTCATAGCGCGCGCGGCCGGCTCGGCGGCAATCCGAATCCGGGCTTCTGGATACTCGGCGGCGGCGAACGCCTCATCGCGCGTTCAGATCCGGGCGTGCACCACGCCGATCTGTCGGCGTGCAACGCTTTCCAGTGCGACCCTGGGTTGATCGCGAGTCCAACACTCGTCATCGCGGGCGATGCGGATCAGATGACGCCGATCCGCAGTGTCCGCGCGGTCGCGGCTGCTATCCCGAACTCGCGCATCGTCACACTCGCGGGATGCGGCCATGCGATGTTGTTCGAGCAACCGAACCAGGTTCTCGATGCGCTGATCGGGATCGTGTCGGGCTGAACTGCGCAACTTCAGTCAGGGTTCGCCGAATCGCGCACGCTACTGTGCCGGCTGCCACGGAGATCAGGCCTTTGAGTTCGCCACCTGCAGATCGCTACCTCGCCCGTTTTCGCCGCGTATTCGACTACGTCGACGCGCATGCGGACGAGGATCTGTGCGTCGAACGGCTCAGCGGCATCGCGGCATTTTCGAAGTTCCACTTCCACCGGCAGTTCAGCGAGCTGTTTGGAATCAGCGTCTACAAATACGTGCAGCTCGTTCGTCTCAAGCGTGCGTCGTACGAACTCGCGTTCCGCGACGCGAGTCGAATCGTCGACATCGCATTAGACAGCGGATACGAAGGTCCGGAAGCCTTCTCTCGCGCGTTCAAGCGGCAAACGGGGCAGTCGCCGAGCGAGTTCAGAAAGCAGCCGCAGTGGATTTTATGGCACCAGACTTATCGGCCCCTGGGCGAATTGAGGAGTAAGTACATGAATCCGAGTTATCGGATCGATCAGGTTGCGATCGTAGAGTTCGGCGAGACGAATGTGGCGGCGATGGAGCATCGCGGCCATCCGAAGCTGCTGAACGACACGGTGCGCAGGTTCATCGGGTGGCGTAAGCAGAACCAGCTGCCGCCGGGCACAAGTGCGACGTTCAACATCGTCTATGACCACCCGCTCGACGGCGGCAACTGTCACTACGACTTATGCGCGGGGACTGATCGGCCGGTGCCCGCGAACTCGTTCGGCGTCGTCGCGAAACGCATCCCGGCCGGCCGCTGCGCGACGCTTCGACACATCGGTTCCGACGATACGCTCGGTGAGACGATCTCGTTTCTGTACTCACGATGGCTGCCGCAAAGTGGCGAGGAACTGCGCGATTTTCCGCTGTTCTTGCAGCGCATCAGCCACTTCCCGAACGTGCCGGAACACGAGGCGATCACCGACATTTTCCTGCCGCTGGCGACCTACTGACTCATGTACCAGCCGCCGTTCGGCGAGATCACCTGGCCGGTCATGAACTTCGCTTCTTCGCTGGCGAGGTAGACGGCCGCCCACGCGATGTCGTCGGGTTCGCCGATGCGGCCTTGTGGCGTTTGCGCCGCCAGCATCGGGTGCATCGCCTCGAACGGCGACGTCATATCCGTCAGGATCCATCCGGGCGCGATCGCGTTGACGCGAATGTTGCGATCGGCCACTTCGTGCGCTAACGAGCGCGTAAAGCCGAGGATCGCCGCCTTCGCCGCGCAATAGGCCGTGCCGCCGCCGCGGCCGAACGTGCCCATGATGCTGCCCATGTTGATGATCGCCCCCGAGCGTTGCGCGGTCATGATTTTCAGCGCTTCGCGGCAGCAGAAGAACGTGCCGTCTACATGCACGCCCATCATCTTGCGCCAGTCGTCGTCGGTCTCTTCCATCGTGCTGTTGTCGGGTTCGACCGCTTCGCCGCGGCCGATTGCCTGCGCCCGCTCCATGAACTTCGCGAGGCGCTCGTTGTTGTCGTTGCGGCCTTCAAGGCCGCTGATGCCGGCATTGTTGACGAGGATGTCGAGGCGCGACGTGATCTTCGCGATGTCGGCGAACATGCGTTTGACGTCTTTCGAATCCGCCACGTTGGCGGCGAAGCCGGAACCCTTGAGGGATTTCGCGGTGGCGTGCGCGGCATCGAGATTGAGATCGTTGATGATGACGGTGGCGCCTTCTTCGACGAAGCGCCGCGCGATCGCGGCGCCGAGGCCGCGCGCCGCGCCGGTGACGAGCGCGGTCTTGCCTTTGAGTCTGTTCATTGCTTGATCCTCAGACGCCGTGGTCTTTGCGGTATTGCGCCCAGCGCGCGAACGATTCGTTGATCGCGGCGCTGCGCGCATCGACCATCGGCTTCAGATCGGGGTGCGTGAAGATGTACGGGTCATCTGCCTGGATCGCCGCGAGCACCATGTCGCCGACCACGGCCGGATCGAGTGCGCTGGCCATGATCTGCTGCATCTGCGCCGTGCGTTCCGCATCGTCGCCATCGGCGGTCAGCAGCTGCGTCGAGTTGTCCGTTTCGCCCTGCAGCTCCGTGGGCCGGTTCCGTCCGGAGTTGAAGATGTTCGTCGTGACGACACCGGGGCACAGCACCGATACGCCGATGTTGTGCGGCGCGAGGTCGGCGCGCATCGTTTCCGACATGCCGACTACCGCGTATTTCGTCGTGTTGTAGACGCCGAGCCCGGGAATCGCGATCTGCCCGGCCATCGATGCGGTGTTGACGAAGTGGCCGCCTTCACCGTGCTTCTTGATCCGATCGACGAACGTCTGCACGCCGTTGACGACGCCGTCGAGATTCACACCCATCACCCAATCCCAGTCTTTGTAGCTCATCGCGTCGACCGCGCCGCCGACGGCAACGCCGGCGTTGTTACATACGACGTGGACCTTTCCGAATGCGGCTTCGGTTTCCTGCGCGGCCTTTTCCATCGCATCGCGATCGGTCACGTCGACTTTCAGCGTGATGACTTCGGCGTTCGTCTTGTTGAATTCGGCTTGCACGCGATCGAGCGCGCTCTGCTCGATGTCGACGATCGCCACCTTCATTCCCGCGGCCGAGAACGACCTTGCCATTGCAAGCCCCATTCCGCTCGCGCCGCCGGTGATGAATGCCACTTTTCCTGTTATGTCTTTCATTCTTCTTCCCCTCGATAAAATCGCTGGAGATTCTACCCCGGAACTTCGGCTTGTGTCGCAAACAGAAAGGCGCAGAATCGCCGGTGAATCGAACAGCGGAGGGCGATATGGGTGAGTTGGCATTGGCTGGTGTGCTGTTCATCGGCGCACATCTCGGCGTCAGCAGCACGCCGCTTCGCGCATCGCTGCTGCGATCGATCGGCGACCGCGCATACCTCGGTGTTTATTCGGTACTGGCTGCGGTGACACTCGTCTACCTGATCGTCGCGTACAACCACGCATCGCATGCGGACTTCCTGTGGATACCAACACCGGCGCTGCGGTTGGTTCCGTTCATTCTGATGCCGATCGCCTTCACGTTTCTGTTAGGCGGATTCCTGACGCGCAACCCGACGGCGATCGGACAGGAGGCGAGCATCAAACAGGTCGGTGAAGGCGCCGGTCTTGTTCGTATCACGCGGCATCCGTTTCAATGGTCGGTCGTGTTGTGGTCGATCGGTCACATCGTCGCGAACGGCGATGTCGCCTCGCTGCTGTTCTTCGGCAGCCTCGGTGCGTTGTCGCTTTGGGGTAGCTTCCTGATCGATGCGAAAAAAGCGCGCACGATGGGATCGGACTGGACCGCGTTCGCCGCAGCGACGTCGAACATACCGTTCGCGGCCATCGTGCAATCACGCAACCGTCTGGTGCCCGGCGAACTCGCGTTGCCGTTGCTGGTCGGCTTCGCTGCGTACGGTCTCGTACTGTGGGGCCACCGGTTCGTTTCCGGCGTCTCGATCCTTTAGCCGAGCGGCTTAACAAAGCGGTTTAGCCGAGCGAGCGTTCCACCGCGCCGGCCAGTTGCGCGTGCGCGCCTGAAAAAAAGTGGTCGGCACCGGGAATAACTTCGAGGTTCGCGGCGGGTGCTGCTTCCCGCGCCCAACGCGACAGCTCCGCGGCATCCACGTAGTCGTCCTGATCGCCGGCAATGGCTGCCACGGCAGTTGGCGTGATCGGCCGCGCGGCGAAGTCCATCACGGCAATGGGCGGGGCGATGAGCAATACGCCGCCCAGTTCGCCCGCTCGCTTTATTGAGCGCCACACCACGTTCGAACCGAACGAGTAGCCGGCGATCCAGATCGGCAGCGACTCTGCGCGCTCGCGCAGCCAGGCCAATGCGGCGAGCAGGTCATCGACTTCGCCGATGCCGTTGTCGAAGCGTCCTGTGCTCGCGCCGACGCCGCGGAAATTGAATCGTAATGTGGCGAAGCCATGACGGCGCGCGACGGTGTCGACCGTATCGACAACCGCGTCGTGCATACTGCCGCCGTATTGCGGATGCGGATGGCACAACACGATCGCGCGCGTCGAACCAGCGGGCTGTTCGAGGTGCGCTTCGAGAAGACCCACGGGCGATGGGATCATCATCAGGGGGAACTCGTCATCGGCGTCTCGTTTTGCGCGAGGGTCGGGGAACATTGCCGCCCGCGCGCGGTCTGTGCAAGGTCAAAACGAGAAATCGCGCGTCGAATTTGTGTATTGAAATCGGGCGAAGGCTGAGTAGGCTTGCGCACCGATTCCGGTCGGCTCATAGGAGATGAGGTGTGATCAAAGCTGAACAGCTGACGCGTCGGTACGGGGATTTCCTCGCCGTCGATCGGGTCGACTTTTCGATCGGCCAGGGCGAAATAGTCGGCTTGTTGGGTCACAACGGCGCCGGCAAGACGACCATCATGAAGATGCTCACCGGTTACCTCGAACCGAGCGCAGGACGCATCCTGGTCGACGATGTAGACGTCGCCGAGCAACCGAAAGTCGTACAACGCTCGCTCGGATATCTCTCTGAAAGCCTGCCGCTATATCCCGAAATGACCGTCATCGACTACCTCGAGTACGCCGCCGAGCTGCGCGGCGTCGCGCCCGCGGACCAAGCCGGCGCCGTGCGCGAGGCGATCGAAGCGACCGAACTCGAAGTAAAAGCGTTCGATGCGATCCACACGTTGTCGCGCGGCTACCGACAGCGCGTCGGAGTTGCGCAGGCGATCCTGCACAAACCCCGCTTTCTGGTACTCGACGAACCCACCAACGGACTCGATCCGTCGCAAACCCAGCACATGCGCGAGCTGATCCGGCGCCTGGCAGGTAACGCGACGATCATCCTGTCGACGCACATCATGCAGGAGGTCAACGCGGTGTGTGATCGCGCGATGATTCTTCGCAACGGCCGGCTCGTGCTCGATGAATCTCTCGCTGTGCTGCGTCGCAGCGAGCGCCTGCTCGTCGGTACCGATGCGGCGCCCGAAACGGTTGGCGCTGCGGTGCGAGGCATAGACGGCGTCGGAGCAGCCTTGCCCGTGCGCAACGGTGTACGGCGCGTTGCGCTGCCGCTCTCCGGTGAGGTGGAAGCAACCGCGGCGCGTGTAGTGGCCGCGCTCGTCGCTGCGAACATTCACGTCTACTCGGTCGCGCCGGAGCAGCGCGATCTGGAAACCGTCTTCAGGGAAGTAAGCGACGCGGGAGAAGCGGCATGAACTCAGCCATCAAGCGCATCGCCGCCAAGGAAATGTCGCTGTTTTTCTCGTCGCCGATCGGCTACCTGTTCCTCGCGGTTTTCCTCGCCATCACGCTGTTCGTGTTCTTCTGGGGTGAAGCATTCTTCGCGCGCAACATCGCCGACGTGCGGCCGATGTTCGAATGGTTGCCGCTGTTGCTGTTGTTCCTGTGCAGCGCGCTGACGATGCGCATGTGGAGCGAAGAGCGACGTTCCGGCACGCTCGAATTCGTCACTACTGTACCCGTCACGACGTGGTCGTTCGTGCTCGGCAAGTTCTTCGCGTGCTGGTTGCTGCTCGCCATCGCATTGCTGCTGACGTTGCCGTTGCCGTTGACGGTGGCGTACCTCGGCAATCTCGATTGGGGTCCGGTACTCGCCGGATATGTCGCGGCACTGCTGCTGGGCGGCGCGTACATCACCATCGGGCTCACGATCAGCGCGCGCAGCGACAACCAGATCGTCAGCCTGATTCTGTCGACACTCGCGTGCGGCGCGCTCTACATGGTCGGCAGCCCACTGGTGACCGACCACGTTGGCAACGAAGTGGCAGCATGGCTACGCGGCGTCGGCACCGGCTCGCGGTTCGAATCGATCACGCGCGGCGTGCTCGATTTTCGCGATCTGTACTACTACGCAAGCCTGATGTTGACGTTTCTCGCGCTGAACGTGTACGCGCTCGAACGGCAGCGCTGGGCGAAGGACGGCGATCACCATCGGCACAGCACTTGGACCATCGGCATCGGCCTCGTCGTTGCGAATCTGCTGGTCGCAAACCTGTGGCTCGCCAATCTCAGCAGCGCGCGCGTCGACGTGACGAAAGGCGGTTTGTATTCGATCTCTCCCGCCACCACGAACTACATCGACCAGCTGCACGAACCGTTGCTGATCCGCGGCTATTTCTCGTCGAAGACGCATCCGCTGCTCGCGCCGCTCGTGCCGCAGATGAAGGATCTGCTGACGGAGTTCGAGGTTGCCGGTCACGGTAAAGTGCGCGTCGAAATCGTCGACCCGGCGAAGAATC
>JANLUG010000006.1:0-1096 GCA_031363335.1 Gammaproteobacteria bacterium | reverse complement strand
CGACCCGCCGACGCTCGACCCCATCCGAAGTCGCGCTTGACCTCACAGAACTCGCGCTTCAGCCGTCAGCTATAGATCAGACGCGTCAGAAACTCCGCCACGCAGGCCGGCTTGCTGCCGCCTTCGATCTCGATCGTGATCTGTTGCTTCAGCTGAATCGTATTCGGCGCCTTCAGATCGGCTTCCAGCAGGGTGCGCTCGGCGCGCAGCTTCGAGTTGACCGGTACCGGCGCGGGGAAGCGCACCTTGTCCAGACCGTAGTTCACGCCCATGACCAGGCCTTCGTAAGCACGCGCGTCGCGCGGCGCGATGCTGCTCGTCAGGTGCGGAATCAGCGACAACGTCAGGAAGCCGTGCGCGATAGTGACCTTGTACGGCGACAGCTTCGCGGAGCGCTCAGGGTCGATGTGGATGAACTGGTGATCGAGCGTCGCATCAGCGAACAGATTGATGCGCTTCTGGTCGACTTCGATCCATTCGCTGAAGCCGTCCGATGTACCGATCTGCTTACTGAAAATGGCCACCGCCGACTGTGCTTTCTCCGACATTTGAACTCTCCGAGCTGATATCGGCGGGCAGTGTACTGCAGTTAGAATCGCGTCTTTCAACAGTTCGGCGCGCGCTATGGTTGACACTCAGGTATTCGTCGTCGGCGGTGCGCGGACACCAATCGGCAGCTTTCAAGGCGAGCTGAAATCGATGACCGCGCCGGCTCTGGGCGCCCATGCCATGCGTGCGGTTGTTGAACGCTGCGGCATCAGCAGCGCTGCGGTCGACGAAGTCATCATCGGCAATGTCGTCAGCGCCGGCGTAAAGCAGGCACCGGCGCGGCAGGCCGCGCGCCTTGCCGGACTGCCGGATGCATGTGGCGCGACCACGATCAACAAGGTCTGCGGTTCGGGCATGAAGGCGACGATGCTGGCCACCGATCTGCTGCGCGTCGGCAGCGCCCAGGTGATTGTCGCCGGCGGCATGGAAAGCATGACGAATGCACCTTATCTGCTCGCGAAAGCCCGCCAGGGTTTGCGGATGGGTCACGATCAGATCAAGGACGCGATGTTCCTCGACGGCCTCGAAGACGCCGAAACGGGTCGTT
>JANLUG010000857.1:0-5521 GCA_031363335.1 Gammaproteobacteria bacterium | reverse complement strand
ACAAGAATTATTCGTCGTGGTCGCTGCGACCGTGGCTGCTTCTCAAGACAAGCGGCATTGCCTTCGACGAGGTGCGCGTGCCGTTGTACCAACAAGGCAGCAAGGTCGCGATCCAGTCGCACACGCCGGCCGGACGGACGCCGTACGGCAAGGTTCCCATCCTGCAGGATGGACCGATCACCGTCTGGGATTCGCTGGCGATCTGCGAATACGTCGCCGAGCGATGGCCGGCGACCCGAGGCTGGCCCGTGGATCCCGCTGCGCGCGCCAGGGCACGCGCGATCAGCGCCGAGATGCACGCAGGCTTCGCAACGCTGCGCAGCGAAATGCCGATGAATTGCCGCCGTGCGCGTGCGAGCGTGACGCAAGGTGCGCAGCTGCAGGCCGAAATCGATCGCGTGGTCGAGATCTGGACGAGCTGCCGCGCGTCGAATCCGGCCGGCCCGTTCCTGTTCGGCGCGTTCGGAATCGCCGATGCGATGTATGCGCAGGTCGTGCTGCGTCTTTCGATCTATGCGGTCGCGCTACCGCCGGCCGCGCAAGCGTACGTCGATGCCGTACTGGCGCTGCCGTCTCTCGAGGAGTGGATCGTGCAGGCGCGCAACGAGACCGAGGTGCTCGCTCAGTTCGAGCGTTGACGGCTCAGGCGACCCGCCCGTAGCGTTTGCGCTGCAGGTGCGGCGTGCTCTTCGTATCCGGACGCGTGTCGTATCCGAGCAACGCGACGAGCCGCTCCGTCGCACCGGCAATCGGACTGACGCGGTGCAGCGAGTGGCGTCCGGCGAAGATCAGCAGGGTGCCGGGCGTCATCGGCAAGCGGGTCACTTCGTCGGTGCAGCCTTCGAGCACGCGCGAGACGCCGGGATAATTCTCGTCCATGGCCGAACGCAGCTTCGGCGCCACTTCGAAGTCGCCGCCGACATCGGCGTCGCGCAGTGCCAAAGACACGACGAAATCGGTTTGATCGTAGTGCCACTGCAGCTCGTCGCCGTGGCCCATCACTGCGAGATTCAGCGCGCCCATCGGATCGGCGTACTGGTACAACGGCGCGCGCTCGAGCACGGCACTGACGAACTCGACCACGGGTCGCCATTCGTACAGGCAGCGCACCGGCGAATCGGCGGGGAACTGGTCGTACGCCACCACGCCAACGCTGTAGCGCTGGCGGATCGCCCGTGGGTGATCCTTCGACCAGGTGGCGGCCGGTTCTTCGAGATATGCGGTGCCTTCGCCAACACTTTTGTACTGCTGCAGCGCCAGCGCTTCGGCATCGGCGATACAGCGTGCGAGGCCGCGCGTCGACAGGAAAGCCGGCGCCTCCGCGGCACCGGTCTTCTTCAGCGACGCACGCAATGTCTCGATCTGCGCCGCGAGCACGGGCGAGCCGCGGTCGGTCAGCGGATAGCGCGCCAGATTGATCAACTCGGCGACTTCGGTCATCACGGCAGCCTTGGTTGGTATCGTTCGGACTAGTCCTGATGCGCGTGCAGCAGCTTCGCGACTTCGTGCAGATGATCCTGCCAAAGGTACGCCGCGAGCAACGGCTCGTCGGCCGTGCGCATGGCATGCGGTTCCATCGACGCATGCCGGATGCGTTCGCCCGGCGGGCGGGCGCGCCAGACCCTATCGCCCTGACGCCACTCGGCATGGCCGGACACCACCGCGTATGTTTCCGCGGCCGGATGCGCGTGCTCCGGGTAAGTGATGCGCGTGCCGAGCAACAGCAGACCGAGCGACAAGTCGGTGTGGCGCAGATGGCCAAGCGGCCCGACCAGCTCGCAGTAGGCATAGCCGTCGAGAAAATCCGCGCCCGAATAATTCGCGTTCTGCCGCCAGCACAGTTCGCAACGCAGGCGATCGACGCTATTGCAGACCGCAAGCGTGTCCGCGCTGCCAAGTGCAAGCGCCGCCGTCAGGTGTCGTATCACCGGCAGCCGACCGGACGGCTTAACAGCCGTATCGAGTCGCGCCTCGCTCAGCGATGTCAGATCGCTTTTCCCGAGCAGAGTCGCGAGCTGACGGATCAGGTCATGCCACACGAACTCGACGTCCGCTGCGATTGTCAATTTCGGGTTTCCCCCTTAACACCGGCGTTCGTTGTGATAACCTTAGCGCCCCGTACATAGCCACATTCGTTTAAGGACGACGTCTCATGAAAACAAAACTGTTGATTCTCGGGTTGCTGGTCGCCCTTGCGGGTTGCGAGAGCACCGCGTCGAAGAAAGAATTCGCCGACCTGACCGCTCGCGTAACCGCCAACGAGAAAGCCGCAGCCGACGCAATGGCCGCAGCCCGTGCAGCGCAAAGCGGTAACACGCAAGCAATCGCCGCTGCTCAAGCCTCTGCCGACAAGGCAATGGCTGCAGCACAAGAAGCAAGCGACCGTGCAAAACGCGTCAGCGAAACCTGCTGCACCCGCAAGTAAAGTCGTTAGTTCAGCGCAGCGGATTGCTGGGCTGACTGCATAGTCGATGCTTGAATAGAGATTGGCCCGGGCATTCCAGTGGATGTCCGGGCCATTTCTTCTGCCCGCGTCCAGTCGATCGTCACGTTCTTTCCGTCGATCGCACGGTTGATGATCTGAGTCATCTTGGCCATGTCCGGCTCACCCTCGAGCGGCGGATGTGCCTCCATCCATAGAACCCCGTCGTGCCAGGTGACCTTCAACGGCGCGTCGATGATCCGCACCTGCATACCAATGGGCACGGCGTCGGCGAGTGAATGAATGTCGACCGGGTACAACCGCACGCAACCGTGGCTGACGCGCTGACCCACACCGAACGGCTTGTTCGTGCCGTGCAGAAAATAGCCGGGTAACGTCAGCTGTATCGCCAGATCCCCGAGCGGGTTGTCCGGCCCGGGCGGCACGACCGTCGGCAGGATGTCACCCATCTCTGCGTGTTCCACACGGTGGGCTTTCGTCGGATACCAGCTCGGATTGTTGATCTTCGCGACGACCTTCGTCGTGGCCGCAGGTGTCTGAAATCCCGTTCGGCCAATACCAATCGGAAAGGTCATCACCGTGCCCGAGCCCTTCGGGAAGTAGTAGAGGCGGTACTCCGGAAGATTGATCACGATGCCTTCGCGCGGACCGGGCGGCAGCATGAACTGTGTCGGTAGCACCACTCGGGCGCCTTCGCCGGGAATCCACGGATCGACATCGGGGTTCGCGTGGCGCAACTCCTCGAAGCCGAGGTCGTATTTGATCGCAAGCGTCGAGAAGCGGTCTTCGTAGGTCACCTTCATCGCAACCGGCTCCCCGACGAGCCCGTCGTTCGCGCCGGGAAGAATAAAAGTAGACGCTGCCGCTCCGGCGGCAGTGAAGCTCATCAGAACCGTCAGCCATCGCAACCGTGTCAGGCCCAAACTACCGCTCCTTTTCAACAGAAACGCCGCTCCGGCGGGCGCGCATGTTACCTCACCTTGGAGCCGTCCTCGGGCTGCCTTCATTGCTTGCTTTGGGGCAGCGCGGTAAAGAATCGCGTCAGTCCTTCGGTGCCCATCCAGCGCGCATTCGAGACTTCGCCGGCCTTGGTTATATAAAGGAGGGAGCCTTTCGGGTCGAATACCACCACTCCGGGAATGCCTTTTGCGATCGGGTCGCCCCACGCCTGCACGATATCGAGATTCCGGTTCCAGTTGCCGACATCGACCCTGACGACCACATAGCGGCGTTCAATCAGATCGGCGAGCGGCGATTTGACCATGTTGGCGGACAGCTCCCGGCAGTCGACGCACCAGTTGGCGCCGAAGATCAGCAGGATGTCCTTCTTCTCCGTGGCCGCGCGTGCCGTTGCGCTGCTGATGTCGGCGTGCGCATCGGCCGCTTCGTCATATGGCTTCATCCCCTGAGGGGAAGGCTTCGTGCCCAATTCCGCCGCCCCGCACAGCAGCAGCAAGGCAATCGTCACCAGCGGTATCCGGATCATGCCCACCATTGCGGCATCTCTCTCTTCAATCGCGGCATCAGCAACCAACAACTCGCAGCGCACAGCGTCGATAGTACGACAACCGCGTCGAATGCAAAGTTGCCGGCATCGAGAAATTCGTACAGCGCCCCACCCAGGGCCTCCGACACCGACGACGCGAGATTCGTCACCGCCATGATCGCCGCGAACAGCGTCGCCGCGACTTCGATGGGCACGAGCCTCGCTGCGGCGTCGAGCTGAATCAGCGTACCGGTCATGAAGGCGGCGCCCGCCACGAACGAGACGACGTAGGCACCGTCGAGCGTGGTCAGGTGCCAATAGAGCAGGTTCGCGAACATCCCCGCCAGGATCGATGCGTGCACGAGCACGCCGAGTCTGATGCGCCGACAGTAGAAACCGTACAGCAGGCTCGCCACGACGCTGCCGGCCGAGAACACCGAATAGGTGTTGCCGTAGGTCTGCTCGTCGAAGTGCAACGCGCCGGTCATGTGCAGATACAGCACAGACACCCAAAGCGGATTGAAGCTCCAGAGGAACAGAATGCCGCAGATCACGATCAATCCGGGCCGCTCGAACGCGTGAGTGAGCGCCGTCATCGTGCGGCGTCCGCTCATCGGCTGAACGTCGGGCGTGTCGCGCGCGAATCGATAGGCGAGCACAAAACTGCCGGCCCACAGTACGGCGCACAGCAGCAGCGCGTTTTCCTGGCGCTCAACGCTGCTGAGATATCCGCCAACGACACCGGTGAGGAGCATCGCGACGTTCACCGCCGTCCACTGGATCGACTGAAGCCGGCCGGTCAGTCCGCGCGGTTGACCGGTCTCCACCATCAACGCATCGACCAGCACATCACCGAATGCGATGCCGATCGTCGGCAGCAGCAACCACGTGAAAAGTAGCCAGTGCGCACCCGCCGGCACCGGAAGCAGGTACAGCGCCAGGAGACCCGCTGACGCGGAAACACTGGAAATCAACAGGTAATTCCTGCGTCGCGATCCGAACAACGGCACCAGATCCGACAGCAGACCGAACAGAACCTTCAGCGACCACGGCAGCGCGAGCAGCCCCATGAACGCGGCGATCGTCGTCGGACTATCGCCCCAACTCTTCAACAACGAACGGACAGGTTGCGCGATCAATCCGGATGTCGGATCACCAACGCCTTGAATGAAGTACATCGTCGCAAAAAACGCGCTGATCCCGGTGACAAATCCGGATGAAGAGTTGTTTAATACGCCGCCATCGCGCTGGACCGAGGACACTAGACTGCATCCCAACGCGAATGGCAGCGCGGTCGACGCAATCGACCATCCGAGTAACCTGTCCGAGGAGTGAGATAGAGTGAAATCACGGGCTTCCGAGTCCAACCAACAAAAAGAAATTGTCGTCAGTGATGACGACAAACCCAGCTTTGTCTATTATCTATTATTCAGCTGTCTATATTATTTTTGGTGTCCCTAGACCTTGTCTAACAAAGAAAGGAAAGTAGGTACCTTCACAAATACAGAAAATGCTGTTTGGGTTTGCAGAAAGGAGCCATACTGAAGCTGCACTTCAGCCTGAAGGGAATCGATAAGCCGGTGGACACGATG
>JANLUG010001081.1:0-2632 GCA_031363335.1 Gammaproteobacteria bacterium | reverse complement strand
TGCTGGTGCTGATCCTGGTCGTATCGCTCGCGGTGTTCGGACGCCTGTTCGGATCGCATCTGTTTCGTGTAATGGGCGCCGACGACGTGATTCTGCCGATGGTGACCGAGTACATGAACATCTGGTTCATCGGACTGCCGTTGTTCGCATTGCCGATGGTCGCGATGTCGATGCTGCGCGCGCTCGGCAATGCACGGATTCCAGGCGCGTTGATGACGGCCGGCGCCGGTGTGCAGGTAGTACTGGCGCCCGCACTGATATTCGGCCTGCCGGGCATTCACGACGGCATGGGTTATACCGGCTCAGCCTGGGCGTTTGTTACGTCGCGGTTTCTGACGCTGCTCGCAACGGCGTACGTGTTGACTCGACGCGGCATGATTCGGCCGTTGGGTGACTGGCGAGGCGTTCTCGATTCATGGGGCGAGGTACTGCGCATCGGCGTGCCGTCGATCATGACGAACCTGGTCGGGCCGGTATCGATGGGCGTCGTATTCGGCCTTCTCGCAAAATACGGACACGCGGTGGTGGCCGGGTTCGGCGTGGCAGTGCGGATCGAATCGCTCGCCGTGATGATTCTGATGGCCATGTCGTCGAGCATTTCGCCGATGGTCGGCCAGAACTGGGGCGCCGGGCAGCACGACCGCATCGATGCCGCGCTGCGGTTCGGCTATCGATTTTCGTTCGCGTGGGGTGTGTTCATCTTTGCGGTGCTCGCAATTTTCGGTCGCGGCATCGTCGGGTTGATCAACGACGACCCGGCGGTTGTCGAGGCGACGTATCACTACCTGCTGATCGTGCCGCTGACGTATTCGACGATGGGCGTGTCGATGGTCTCGGGCGCCTGCTTCGTCGCGTTGGGTAAGCCGCTGCCGTCGTTGATCCTGACGATCACGCGGATGGTGTTGATCTACGTGCCGTTGGCGCTGCTCGGCGACCGCTGGTTCGGCTATGTCGGCATCTTCGGCGCGAACGCGGTTGCGAACGTCGTCGTCGCGGGTGCGAGCTATATGTGGGTAATGCGCATGCTGCACGAGTCGCGCGCGGCGCTGCCGATCGGCGGGACCACCGCGAGCGCCGGCGGCAGCTGATCAGGCTCAGTACACGCCGGCTTCGAGTCCCGCTGCAAGCGTCAATCCGAGTTCCCGGCACTGTGCGAGCGACGCGGGCGTAACGTCGCCGCGCGCGATGATCGGTTCCTGCACTTCTTTCAACGGGTAGCCGTTCGCGATCCGGCGAATTGCGCGTATCGCGCCGGTGCCGTCGTTGCCGGCGCTGATGAACATCGCATACGGCAGCGACTGGATGCGACCTTCCACCTGATAGAACGTCCGATCGAAGAAGTCCTTCATCGCGCCCGACATGTATCCGAAATTCTCCGGCGTGCCGATCAACAATCCGTGCGCCCATAGAAGATCGTCGGGGCCTGCACATGCCGCCCGCAACATGCGCAGCTCGACCCGTTCGACGAGCGGATCCGCTGCGCCTTCGCGCACGGCATGAGCCATCGATTCGGTGCGTCCGGACTGGCTGTGGTAGACGATCAGGAGGTTGCGCTGCATCGCGCCGAGTATACTGGCGCCCCGTTCGAGCAGCGATTCACAGACCATGAGCGTCAGCCCGACCGTCACTCCGACTGTAAGCGTAGAAGACGTCAGAAACGCGCAGCGGCGGATCGCATCCGAGATCGAGCGAACGCCGCTCGAGCATTCGAAAACCCTGTCGACGCTGACGGGCGCGCAGATCTTCCTCAAGTTCGAGAACCATCAGTTCACTGCGTCGTTCAAGGAACGCGGTGCGTTGAATCGAATGCTCGATCTGACACCGGACGAACGCCGTCGCGGTGTGATTGCAATGTCGGCGGGCAACCACGCGCAAGCGGTCGCATATCACGGCCGCCGACTCGGCATTCCGACCTGCATCGTCATGCCGCGCACCACGCCGAATGCCAAAGTCGAACAGACTCGAGTATTCGACGCCGAAGTGATCCTGCACGGCAGTCATTTCGACGAAGCGCGCGCATTCGCGTTGGAAGAAGGGCGTCGCCGGCACCTCACGCTGGTGCATCCGTTCGACGACCCGGCGGTGATCGCGGGGCAGGGTACGCTGGGGCTCGAGATGCTCGAACAGGCGCCCGATCTCGACGTGCTGGTGGTGCCCATCGGCGGTGGCGGATTGATTTCCGGCGTTGCGATTGGTGCGAAGTCGATCAATCCGAACATCGAGATCGTCGGCGTGCAGACGGAGCGATATCCGGCGGCGCACAACGCCTTCCATCGCATGAGCGTGGAGGTGCCCGGCGGTGGAACGGTGGCTGAAGGCATCGCGGTGAAATCGCCCGGTGTGCTGACGATGGATCTGATCAACCGTCACGTCGACGACATTCTGCTCGTCAACGAAGAGTTCATCGAACGCGCGATCTTCAATCTGCTCGAGATCGAAAAGACCGTGGTCGAAGGCGCGGGCGCAGCGGGACTTGCCGCGGTGTTGCGCTATCCGGATCGTTTCCGCAATCGCCGCGTCGGGTTACCGCTGTGCGGCGGCAACATCGACATGATGATCCTCTCGTCGCTGCTGCAACGCGGGCTGGTGCGTAGCCACCGATTGGTGCGTTTGCGCGTCGAGATCGAAGACG
>JANLUG010001049.1:0-3772 GCA_031363335.1 Gammaproteobacteria bacterium | reverse complement strand
CGATGAGCTGCTGATAGTCGTCGAGCACGTGGCGGATGCCGGCATATGCTGCAAACGCCTCCGCGCGCTTTCGGTCGCGGGCGGCGATCGCATAAACGAATGTCCGAGGCTCATCGACGCACGGCATGATCAATGCGCGCGGCGTGATTGCAGCCGCGCCGAGCGTGCCGAATCGAATCATCATCGGGGTCCGACCGATTACGTTGCGGCAGTGTGTCTGCAGCATCGCGAAAATGGAATGCCGTTGCGTTTGCTGGCATGGTTGCGGACGGGGATTCAATGGAGACGATGGTGGCACACGCGTTGCGCTTCGGCGTTGCATACGACTTCCGCAATCCACCTGACTCGGGGATCGATAATCCCTCGTTGTATGCCGCGATCCTCGATCAGGTGGCGTGGCTCGACGGCCTCGGACTCGACCTCGCCTGGTTCACCGAACACCACTTCGTGGACGATGGCTATCTGCCGTCGTGGGTGCCGATCGCGGGCGCGATGGCGGCGCGGACGAAGCGCATCCGCTTCAACACCGACATCTGTCTGCTGCCGTTCAATCATCCGATCCGCCTTGCAGAGGATCTCGCCGTGCTCGATAACCTGTCGAACGGTCGCGTCGAGATCGGCTGCGGGATGGGTTATGCGCTGCACGAATTTCGCGGCTTCGGCATGCCGGTGTCGCGCCGCGTGTCGCTCACTGACGAAGGTGTGGAGGTGCTGCAGCGCTGCTTCACCGGCGAGAAGTTCAGCTTCCACGGCAAGCGCTATCAATTCGACGACGTACGCATCACGCCGGGCTATGTGCAGCAGGGCGGGCCGCCGCTGTGGCTGGCCGCGATGGCGCGCGGCGGCGCGTTGCGTGCGGCGAAACATCGGACGCACTTCCTGCCGCAGGGCGCGCGCGATCAGGTGCTCGATCCGTGGCGCGAAACGCTGCAGGCGGCGAATGACGATCTGTCGCGCTATCGCGTCGGCATCATCCGCGGTTGTCTCGTTACCGACGACCGCGAACGCGATTGGCCGTTGGTACGCGAAGCGGAACGGTATCGCATGCGGCTGTACAGCCGCTTCTTCGCGGAATCGAAGCAGGAGTTCGGTAGCGCCGAGACTCACATTCCGCAGTCGTGGATCGTGGGCGACGTGAATCACTGCGTCGCGGAGTTGGTAGCGTTCATCAAGACGTACGGCATCACCGACATCGTGACGTGGGGTGTGCCGCCGGGGATACACCCGCAGGATATGACCGCGAGCCTCGCGGCGTTCGCGACGCAGGTGGTGCCGCGCGTGCGAAGCGTCATCGCAGCGGGAGGTTAGTGATGTTTGCGACGACGCCTGCGTTGAGTCGGCGGATCGAAGAGGCGGCATCGGCGTATTTGCTGCAGCGATACTCCGGTCCGGGCAACCCCATGGGCACTGAAGTGCTGAGGCGGGGCGCGATGCTTGCGACGAAAGTGCCGTTCCTGAGGCAGAACGGTTTGATGAACAGCGTGCATGGACTCGACGACTCCGCGTTGTTACCGGAAGTGCTCGCGTTCTACGCCGCGACTGAGCAGGCCTGTTGGGTGACCGTGCCGCCGTATCTGCCGATTGCGGTGACGGATGCGCTGTCGGACGCGGGATTCAGAGTGGAGAGCTATTCGGCGGCGATGGTGGCGGAACCGGTGCCGGAACCGCCGCGCGGCGCGGTGGATGTCAGCGAGATCGGCCGCGCGGATCTCGATGCTTTTCTCGACACGATGAATCTCGGCTTCGATCAGAACCCGGCGATGCTCGCGAACCTGCGGCGCAACCAGATTTTCTGGTGCGACGTCGCGGATTGGCACTTGTTCCTTGCGCGTGTGGACGGGGCGCCGGCCGGGGCAGCGGTGCTGTCGATTCACGGCAACATCGGGTATCTGGCGGCCGGTTCGGTGCTACCGGAGTTTCGTGGACGTGGCGTGCACGCGGCGCTGATTGCGGCGCGGCTGCACCGCGCTAAAGCGCGCCAGTGTCGGATCGTCTGCGGCAACGCGGCATGGGGTTCGCAGAGCCAGCGCAATCAGCAACGGGCAGGTCTTGCGATTGCGTATGTGAAGACCGTCTGGACGAATCAGCGCGTGCGCGATACGCCATCGACGACGTAGGCTCGCCCCTCTATTTGTTCGTTCGGATATTTTCGATTTGGATAGCTGAACGCTTTGATCTTGAGGATTTTTATCTTGCTGTTGACGCTGTCTGCCATCCCCGCCTGGTTCGGCGACCGCCCCGACTACGACCATATCACCTGGGTCATGAATCAGCACTGACGACCGGCTAAAGTCGGCACCATGCATCGCACATGGCCACGCATCATCGCCCACGCCGACATGGACGCGTTCTACGCGTCCGTGGAGCAGCTCGACGATCCGTCCTTGCGAGGGAGGCCGTTGATCGTCGGTCCGAACAGCAGTCGCGGCGTGGTGCTCACGGCGAGTTATGAGGCGCGGCCGTTCGGTGTGGCCAGTGCGATGCCGATGGCGCGCGCGCGCAAGTTGTGTCCTCAAGCGTTGATCGTGCCGCCGCGATTCGACCGCTATACCGAGATCTCCGAACAGGTGATGAAGGTGTTCGCGAATTTCTCGCCCGAAGTCGAAGCATTGAGTCTCGATGAAGCGTTCCTCGATATGTCGGGGAGCGAGCATCTATTCGGCAATCCGCTGTCGATCGGCCGCAAGGTGAAGGATGCAGTGAAGGAGGCGACCGGGCTGACGGCGTCGGTCGGTGTATCGGGAACGAAGTACGTCGCGAAGGTGGCGAGCGACTACGGCAAGCCTGATGGACTGCTGGTGGTGCCGCCGCGCGATGCAGAAGCGTGGCTCGCGCCGCTGCCGGTTTCGCGGCTGTGGGGTGCGGGACCGAAGACGCAGCAGCGCTTGATCGCGTTGGGGTTCAATACGATCGGTGATATCGCCGCGGCCGAGCCCGAGTATCTCGATGAACAGCTCGGTGGCGTAGGACGACGGTTTTATGCGCTGGCGCACGGCGAAGATCCGCGCGAAGTCGCGGTGTCGCGGCGTTCGAAGAGCATCGGGTCGGATCGGACGCTGTCGCGCGACATCCACCGGCGTGCCGACATCGTGCTGCATCTGCATCGATCCGCCGATGACGTCGGGCGGCGTCTGCGCCGGCGCGGTTACATGGCGTTCGGCGTTCGCGTGAAGTTGAAGACGTCCGACTTCCGTTCGCTCACACGGCAGCGGCGCCTGCCGCGATCAACCGATGTCGCAGCGACGCTGCACGCGGCGGCGCTGACGTTGCTGAGCGAATTCGACGATCGAGGTCCGTTCCGGTTGGTCGGTCTGGCTGCGTACGATCTCGTCAGAGTGGTAGAGGAAGCGCAGCTCGATCTGTTTGTGGATGGTGAAAAGCAGCGGAGTCTGGAGTCGACCATCGATTCGCTGACGGAGCGGTTCGGGCGCGATGCAGTGCGTCGCGCGAGCGGCATGAACGACGGCCTCGTGAACCGCATCGCACCCAACCTCGACTTTCTCGACGATGACGATGATGAGGACAACGCGTGAGCCTCAACGGTTCGCAACGTTCCATCGTCGCAGCCAGCGTCTCGTGGATGGACTCGTACTTCGATGCGGACAAACAACTGCTGACACATCCGAGCGATGCGCGGCGGCATGCGGTCCGCGAGTCGCTGTGGTATGCGGCCGGCTTGCTCGTCGAGGGGCGTAACGAAACCGCGTTGGGTATTGTCGATACCGTACTCGCGATGCAGTTCGATAGACCTGGCGCGGTTTGGGACGGCACC
>JANLUG010001026.1:0-2800 GCA_031363335.1 Gammaproteobacteria bacterium | reverse complement strand
TTGTGCGAGACGCCCGTATAGAACAGCACCCGTTCGGTCGTCGTCGTCTTGCCGGCATCCACGTGCGCAACGATGCCGATGTTGCGGTAACGTGAAATCGGCGTTGCGCGAGGCATTTCCCTCTCCGTCGAGCGTCCGGCGCCCCGACATCGGTGAGCGACGATCGCGTCGCTCGGCCCGATCAGAATCGATAGTGTGCAAACGCCTTGTTCGCTTCCGCCATGCGGTGCGTGTCTTCGCGTTTCTTCACTGCGCCGCCGCGACCTTCGGCCGCGTCGAAGATTTCACCGGCGAGGCGCGCCGCCATCGACTTCTCGCCGCGTCCGCGGGCGTTGTCGACCAACCAACGCATCGCCAGCGCCTGACGACGCGAGGGTCGCACTTCGACCGGCACCTGGTAGGTCGCGCCGCCGACGCGTCGCGACTTCACTTCGATGTACGGAGCGATTGCTTCGAGTGCTTTTTCGAATACTTCGATCGGTTCGGATTTGCCGCGCTCGCGGATGCGATCGAGCGCGCCGTAAACGATCCCTTCAGCGACGGCTTTTTTGCCGCTGACCATCACGTGGTTGATGAATTTGGCGAGAGTCTGATTGCCGTACATGGGGTCCGGCAGTATGGCGCGCTTGGCGGCGACGCGACGTCTTGGCATGGTGTGCTCCTCAATTCAGGGTGGTCCGGCACGCAAGGCCGGTCCTTACTTGGAGTCGAATTCGCGGCATACGCCGCTCGTCAGACTATTTCGGGCGTTTCGCTCCGTATTTCGATCGTCCTTGACGACGATCGGTTACACCGGACGTATCCAGCGTTCCTCGAACCGTGTGGTATCGAACGCCGGGCAGGTCCTTAACGCGACCGCCGCGAATCAATACGACAGAGTGTTCCTGCAGGTTGTGACCTTCGCCGCCGATATAGGAAGCGACTTCGTAGCCGTTCGTCAGGCGTACACGGCAGACCTTCCGGAGCGCCGAGTTCGGCTTCTTCGGTGTGGTCGTATACACGCGTGTGCACACGCCGCGCTTCTGCGGCGAGCCCTGCAACGCGGGCACCTGGTTCTTCTCGATCTTTCGCTTGCGCGGCTTGCGCACCAGCTGGCTGATGGTCGCCATTAAACGACTTCCTCTAGATGAAAACCGGGGGCGCTTCGTAGGCCCCCGGATGAAAGGTGCGCGATTCTAATCGCTCCCGTCATGAGCCGCAACCGAAGCGCCATGGCATGACGTCCATGGCGCTTGGTGCAGTCGTCAGCTGCCGCTGCTGCTGAGCGCCTCGGACAACGCTGCTTCGATCTCGTCTGCAGTGGCGCCCTGCTCTTTCGCCAGCCGTGCAGCCAGATCCCGCTCGCGTCTGCGCTTGCGCTCGCTGTGGTACGCAAGGCCGGTGCCTGCCGGAATCAACCGGCCGACCACGACGTTTTCCTTGAGTCCGCGCAAGTAGTCGCGTTTGCCCGTAACAGCCGCTTCGGTCAACACGCGCGTCGTCTCCTGGAAGGAGGCGGCGGACAGGAACGATTCGGTTGCAAGCGAGGCCTTGGTGATGCCGAGCAACTGACGCTCGAACTGGACGGGATCTTTCGATTCCGCGCCGAGCCGTTCGTTCTCTTCGACCACCGCGACATACTCCAGCTGTTCGCCGCGGATGAACGACGACTCGCCCGGATCGGTGATCTCCACCTTGCGCAGCATCTGCCGCACGATCACTTCGATGTGCTTGTCGTTGATCGTCACACCCTGCAGGCGATAGACCTCCTGGATCTCGTTGATGATGTAACGCGCGAGTTCGTTGACACCCTTGAGACGAAGGATGTCGTGCGGAGACGCCGCGCCGTCCGAGACGACTTCGCCGCGTTCCACGGACTCACCTTCGAACACACCGATGTTGCGCCACTTCGGAATCAGCGTTTCGTACGGATCGCCTTCGCTCGGCGTAATGACCAGACGACGCTTCCCTTTGGTTTCCTTGCCGAAACTGATCGTGCCCGACTCCTCGGCGAGGATCGCCGGTTCTTTCGGCTTACGCGCTTCGAACAGGTCCGCTACGCGCGGCAGACCACCGGTGATGTCGCGGGTCTTCGAACCTTCCTGCGGAATCCGCGCGATGACGTCGCCAACACCGATCTTTTCGCCGTCTTCCAGGCTGAGGATCGCATCGGCCGGCAGCAGATAGTGAGCCGGCACATCGGTGCCTGCGAGGAACACTTCCTTGCCTTTGCCGTCCACCAGACTGATCGCCGGACGCAGGTCTTTACCTGCGCTGGGACGGTCCTTCGCGTCGAGCACCAGAATGTTGGTGAGGCCGGTCAGCTCATCGGTCTGACGATTGATCGACAACCCTTCTTCCATGTCCTGGAACACGCACTTACCCGCCACCTCTGTGATGATCGGGTGGGTGTGCGGATCCCATTGCGCGATCATCTGGCCTGCGTCGACGTGTTCGTTTTCGCTGACTGAGATCACCGCGCCATACGGCAGCTTGTATCGTTCGCGCTCACGACCTTGCAGGTCCGCAATCGCGATTTCGCCCGAGCGCGACACGGCCACGAGTTCACCGGAACCGCGTGTGACGGTCTTCAGGTTGTGCAGCCGAACCGCGCCGCCGTGTTTCACCTGAATGTTGTCGATCGCAGTTGCCCGCGATGCAGCACCGCCGATGTGGAACGTCCGCATCGTCAACTGCGTGCCGGGTTCACCGATCGATTGCGCCGCGATCACGCCGACCGATTCACCGACGTTGACGAGGTGCCCACGCGCCAGATCGCGTCCGTAGCACGTTGCACACACGCCATGCCGCGTATCGCACG
>JANLUG010000984.1:0-2002 GCA_031363335.1 Gammaproteobacteria bacterium | reverse complement strand
GCAGGCGCAGCAGAAAGAACAATACCTGGACCTCGACCGGCGCATGTCGGCGCTTCAAGGAGGCGGCGGTGCGACGCCAGGTCCGTCTGCGGGCGGCGGCCCCAATGTGGGCGGTGGCGGCGGTCCGACGACAGGTCCGGTCTCTACGGGACCCACGACGGCGAGCGGCAACGCCGAACAGGATGCCTACACCGCGGCTTATAACTCCGCCAAGGCAAATCGCTTCACCGAAGCAATCGCCGCGTTCAATCAGGTGCTGGTGATGTACCCAACCGGCAAATACGCCGGCAATTCCTACTATTGGCTCGGCGAGTTGTATCTGAAGCTGCCCGAACCGGCACTCGAGAAGTCGCGTCAGTCGTTCGCGCAGGTCGTCAATCAATTCAAAGACAACGCGCACGTCAGCGAAGCGATGTTCAAACTCGGCGTGGTCTACGACCGCCTCGGCGACAAGACGAAAGCGTTGGAATATCTGAAGCGCGTTCAGGCGGAATATCCCGGCACGCCGGGTGCGAAGCTGGCGCAGACCTACGCCGCAGAACTGCACTAAGCAGTGGGAGGGTCACCGATGGTGACCGCAGCGTTCGAACAAATACCCAGGCTCCGAATCACCGAGATCTTCCACTCATTGCAGGGTGAGACGAGCACGGTCGGGTTGCCAACGGTTTTCGTGAGGCTCACCGGTTGTCCGTTGCGTTGCCAGTACTGCGACACCGCATATGCATTCAACGGCGGCGAGATGATCGATATGCCGGCAGTGCTGGAGCAAGTCGCCTCTTACGAGGCGCGGCACGTAACGGTGACGGGCGGCGAACCCCTGGCGCAGCCTGCGTGTATACCGTTGTTGAAAGCGTTGTGCGATGCCGGCTATGACACGTCCCTCGAGACTTCCGGAGCGCTCGACATTGGCAGCGTCGACCCACGCGTCGCGCGGATCGTCGATCTGAAAACGCCCGGCTCGAACGAGGTGCATCGCAACCGCTGGGAGAACATCGAGCTGCTGACCCGGCGCGATCAGGTGAAGTTCGTCATCTGCGATGCCAACGACTACGCTTGGGCGCGAGAGATTACGCAGCAACACGACCTGAGCGCGCGCGTCGGCGAAGTGCTGTTCTCGCCGAGCTACACGGAACTGCCGGCCGTACAGCTCGCCGAATGGATTCTGCGCGACCGCCTTCGAGTACGGATGCAGATCCAGCTGCACAAAGTGCTATGGGGCAACGAGCCCGGGCGATGACCGCCGCGACGACGCGTCGTGCGATCGTGCTGCTCTCCGGTGGACTCGACTCTGCGACCACGCTCGCGATTGCGAGGGCGCAAGGCTTCTCGGTGTATGCGCTGTCGTTTCAATACGGTCAACGCCACGCCGTCGAACTCGCGGCCGCCGCGCGCGTCGCGAAATCGCTCGGCGCCGTAGAGCATCGCACGATCACGATCGACCTCGCCGCATTCGGCGGATCTGCGCTCACCGATCACACGATCGCAGTCCCCGAAGCACCGTCGGTCGGTATACCGATCACCTACGTTCCCGCACGCAACACGATCTTTCTCTCGTACGCGCTCGGCTGGGGCGAAGTGCTCGGCGCGCGCGACATCTTCGTCGGCGTCAACGCGGTGGACTACTCGGGCTATCCGGACTGCCGACCGGAGTTCATCGCTGCGTTCGAACAGATGGCGAATCTCGCGACGAAGGCGGGTGTCGAAGGCGACGGCTTTCGAATTCACGCGCCGCTGATCGACTGGACGAAAGCGGACATTATCAAGCGCGGCGTCGACGCGGGCATCGACTACTCGATGACGGTGTCGTGCTATCAGCCTGATGCGAGCGGCCGCGCTTGCGGGCGATGTGATTCGTGCCGGTTGCGGCGCGATGGATTCGCGGCGGCGGGTGTAGCTGATGCGACGCGGTATCAGTGAAAGCGCCACAACGCGGGCCATCTACGCGCTGCGCGACTGTGTCCGCGAACCGTTTCCCAGCAACCCGCCGGGTGCTACTGGTGTG
>JANLUG010000957.1:0-7461 GCA_031363335.1 Gammaproteobacteria bacterium | reverse complement strand
CTCCGACCGCTACGCCGAGCAGCGTCGCGCGCTCATCGATATGGCGCACGCCAATCCGAACGTGTTGCCCGGCGACATCAAACTCAAACAAAGCGACACGACTTACCTCACTACTGCCGATAACGACGGCATGATGGTGTCGTTGATTCAGTCGAACTATCGCGGCATGGGATCGGGTCTCGTCGCCGATGGTCTCGGCTTCATGTTCCAGGACCGCGGTGTTCAGGAAGCCGGCGATGCCGCGCGTTTTCATCACGCGGGTTCCGAAGAGTGGTCGCGCACCGACGCCGGCGGCCTCGGCACGCTCGAACTGGAAACGGGTATCGCACAGAGCGTACGCGACGAACTCACGCGCCGCGGTCACACGATCACCATCGGCGACGGCGGCTATGGGGGCTACCAGGCGATCATGCGCGACCCCGCCACCGGCGTTTACTGGGGCGCGAGCGAAATGCGCAAAGACGGCGCTGCGATGGGGTATTGAGTCCGGCGGCGCGGGTTCGTTGCTTTCAATCGTGGGTACCGTCACCGTAGGGCGACCAAAGCCTCTCCGCGATCGTTCGAGATGAAGTCACTAGGTAAAAAACCACAAGGCGCGCGGCTCGAGCGCATGAAGGCGTCGCCGCTGTGGATGGGCGAGCGGTTCGGCAACGTGCACCCGGTCATCCCGGGTCTGCGTGACCCGAGCGCGACGATGCCGTCGTTCGGCGATTTTCTTTACGGCGGCGAGCGGCGTGTGCCGCGCGGCCCGCTGTTGTCGATGAGCCCGCTCGAAGCGTGGGCCAAGCGGCCGGACACCGGTCTTCGCGCGACGTGGCTCGGGCATTCCACCGTGCTGATCGAAATCGATGGTCTGCGCGTGCTAACGGATCCGGTATGGGGACCGCGCGCGTCGCCGTCGCGGTTCGCGGGGCCCAAGCGCTTCCAACCCGTGCCTGTTCCATTGCGCGTGCTGCCGCCTGTCGATCTGGTCATCGTGTCGCACGACCACTACGACCACCTCGACTATCCAACCATCCTCGAACTCGCAAAGCGCGACGTGCCGTTCGTGACATCGCTCGGTGTCGGCGCGCACCTTGAAGCGTGGGGCGTGCGCTCCGAACGCATCGTTGAACTCGATTGGTGGGAATCGCACCGGTTACCGAATGCGGACCTGACCGTGACAGCCGCACCCTCGCAGCATTTCTCCGGGCGCGGCATGAAAGACCGCAACACGACGTTGTGGTCCTCGCTGATCATCCGCACCGAACGCCATGCCGTTTTCTTCGGCGGCGACGGCGGCCTCACCACGGAGTATCAAACCATCGGCGAGCGATTGGGGCCGTTCGACCTGGTGATGCTGGAGGTCGGCGCGTTCCATCCGGCATGGGGCGACATTCACCTCGGTCCCGCAAATGCGCTGAAGGCGCTGGCGATGCTCGGCGGCGGCGCGTTCCTGCCCGTGCACTGGGGTACGTTTTGCCTGGCGATGCATGCGTGGGATCAACCCCCCGAAGAGCTGTTGGAGCTGGGACCGAAGGCGGGCGCACAACTCGTAATGCCTCGGCTCGGCGAAGCCGTGGAGCCGGCGCGCGCCGAAGGCGTCGCGCCGTGGTGGCGCGGCGCCGACAAGGCGCGCGAGCCGGAGCGCCCAGTATCGAAATCAGCACCGGAATCAGTACCGGAGATGACGGCAGGCCTGCCGAAGGCGATGCCCTGGCCGCTGGACTAGACGGGCGTGAGCGATAGATAGTGGGTATCTAATCGCTCTTAAGAGCGGACCATTACGGTTTATATGCTCTTAAGAGCCTTCTGTTTGAAATCGGGAATATGGTTTGGTATGCTCTTAAGAGCATCCTAATGATCATATACGGCTCTTAAGCACAGATGACCGCCAAAAATACGCTCACCTCGGCGCCTCCTTATGCTGTCGATGCCTCGCTGAAACGCTTCGGCGCCAACCTGCGCACCGCACGGCTTCGCCGCAATCTGACCATCGAAGACGTCGCCGCCAAAATCGGCACGGGCATTCGGGCGGTATCCGATGCGGAAAAAGGCAAACCGTCGACCGGCGTCGCCGTATACATCGCGCTGCTCTGGGCCTACGACCTGCTGGGCCCATTGGAGGCGATCGCCGATCCGTCGCTCGACAAGGAAGGGCTCGCGTTGACCGAGTCGCGCGTGCGCGCACGCCGCAGCCCAAAGGAGCCGCTGGACAATGACTTCTAACACCGAGTGCTTCGTGTACATCACGCCTCCCAACGAAACCGGCTTTGTCACGGCCGGCAAGTTCGTGCTGGCAACCGATCGGCGCGGCACACCGATCGGCAAGTTCGTCTATGGACAGAGCTATCTCAAACGCGACAACCCGGTGGCGATCGATCCGCTCGAACTCAAACTCGACACAAAAACCTACGAGACCCGTTTGCTCAAAGGTGTGTTTGGCGCGCTGCGGGATGCCAGCCCGGATTACTGGGGTCGCCGCGTCATTGATCGACATGCGGGCAAGGCGCAGTTGGGCGAGCTCGACTACCTGCTTCACTCTGCTGACGACCGAGCTGGGGCGCTCGGCTTTGGGCTGAATCAGCAACCGCCGGCACCGCGTCGAAAGTTCAACCGGACGATCGACCTTCAGAAGCTGCAGTTGTTGGCGGACGCAATCATTGCCGACGAAGAGTTACCTGACGAGCCGGACGCGCGGCAAGCCGAGGAACTGATGCTTGCCGGTACGTCGATGGGGGGCGCGCGCCCGAAAGCGGTCGTCGAGGACGATGACGGGTTGTGGATCGCGAAGTTCAACCGCCACGACGATCGTTGGAATCAGGCGCGCGTCGAACGCGCGATGCTCGTGCTCGCTCGCGCCTGCGGCCTTCAGACGGTGGATAACAAGCTGACGACGATCGGCGACCGCGACGCGTTGCTCGTGAAACGTTTCGACCGGGAAAAGACGGATGGCGGCTATCGCCGCGCGCGCATGTTGAGCGCCTTGACGCTTCTGCGCGCCGACGAAGACGACCGGGACAAGTGGTCCTACGTTCTGCTCGTTGAGGAACTGCGGCGCATCTCCTCGCAACCGAAGACGGATGCGCCAGAACTGTTTCGGCGCATGGTATTCAACGCGCTGATTTCCAACACGGATGATCATCCACGCAACCACGCGGTAATCGCGATGGACGCCGATTGGAAACTGTCGCCGGCCTATGACCTGACGCCATCAACGCCCGTATCGCAGGATCACCGCGATCTCGCATTGAACTGCGGCGATTACGGTCGCTACGCCAATGCGACGAACCTGCTTTCGCAGCGCATGCGATTTCTGGTCGAGCGCGATGAAGCGCACAGCATCATCGATACGATGGAGCAGACGATCAGGAAGCGTTGGTACGAGATCGCGCGCGCCGAAGGCGTAACGCGACACGACTGCGGCCGGTTGGCCGGTGCGTTTGCTTATAGGGGATTCAGACTCGAGATTGGTCGAGCAGCCCCGTAGCGAAACGCGCGAACGCCGGCCCCACGGCCGTTTGTGAAATGGCGTAATACGCCGGCCACGCCGCGCCGGCCCGAGGTCGTAGAGTCTAACGAGGCGGCCGTGCCGCGCGATTGCGCATCCGCATGGCCCCTTCCTTCGCATGGCTCATGTCGAGCAGCTGCTCCTTCTTCTCGAGCAGATCCTCGTAGGTGACGTCCGCGCCGAGTTCGATGTCGTCGTTCGTGAAGATCGCCGAGCACGAGAAGCGGCCGTTGCCGGCGTGAATGACCTTGCCGTTCGGCGCGTCTTCGGCGCACATCAGCAGTACCGCCGGTGTTACGAGCTTCGGATGGCGCGCGGGGTCCGGGTTGTCGGCGTCGACTTTCACGCCCGGAATCGTGCCGATGAGTCGCGTCTCTGCAGCCGGCGCCAGCACATTTACGCGCACGTTCTTCGGCGCGCCTTCCTTCTCGAGCACGTTCATGAGGCCGAGCATGCCCATTTTCGCCGCACCATAGTTGGCCTGGCCGAAGTTGCCGTAGATGCCTGAAACGGAACTCGTCAGCACGATGCGGCCGTAGTTCTGGTCGATCATGTAGGGCCACGCGGCGTGCGTGACATAAGCGGTGCCGTTGAGGTGCACGCTCAGCACGATGTCCCAATCCTCGAGCGGCATCTTCTTGAAGCTCTTGTCGCGCAGGATGCCGGCGTTGTTCACCAGGATGTGCACGGTGCCGAACGCCTTCACCGCGTCGTCGATGATCGACTTGGCGCCTTCCTTCGAAGAAACCGACGCCTTGTTCGCAATCGCGGTACCGCCGGCCGCGCGGATCTCCGCCACCACCTGGTCGGCTGCGTCGCCGGCGCCGGTGCCGTCGCCGCGGCCGCCGAGATCGTTCACCACCACCTTGGCACCGCGCGCGGCGAACTCCAGCGCGTGCGACTTGCCCAGGCCGTTGCCGGCGCCTGTGATGACTACCACTTTGTCTTTGAAATCGCTCATTGGTCGGAACTCCCCCTGGTTTGTTCGAAACGGCTCACCGCGGGCCGTCGGATGACTGCTAAAGATAATCGACTTCGGTTGCCACGGCTAAGGTTCGCGGAGATAGCGTATCAGGCCGGTTTGCGGTCCCTTGGAGTCGGCACCGTCGGTTCCATCGTGCATCGATTCGGGCGGCCCCGCGCCCGGATGCACTCCCTTGAGGCGCGTTGCGCTGATTCGCGGCCGAATTCCGGCAGCGCGCATTGGCCTGCCTCTTGCTTCGTTGTTCATGCCGATGCGGGGTTGGAGAACGCATGGATGGAGGTTGCTCTCATGTGTGCATTCAACGCTGCGCTCGATTTCGGCAAAGACATGATCGAGCTGAGCGTGTCGACGCTCCGTCGAATCGTCGGTATTCAACTCGCAGACCTGACGACGTTTCTGGAGCGTCAAAGTGTCGCGGTTTATCGGATCACGGAAGTACAGAACGTCGCCGCGCTGATGACGCTGCAACGCGCTTACCGCGAAGCGTTCTGGAAAGATCGACGCAACGCCCTGACGGCGACGACAGAGGCGCTTCAAATTGCCTCCCGACGCGCCGCGAAGAGTTGGGCGGAACTGGTCGGCCCAAGCGATTCACCCGCTGCACTAACCGAGACGAAGCCCGCTACAAAGAAGGCCGCTACGAAGCAGCCGGTTACGAAGCAGCTCGAAACCGCCGAAGAGCATGTTTCCGGCCGGCTCCGGCGTTGGCGCGCATGGGCCGGATCATCTGACGTTCGACTTGGCAGATGCGTCGAAGGTATCGCTGTCGTTTTACGGCAAGAGACCCGGGCCGGGCATGCGTCTCGACAAGCTCAGCATGCAGTTCGCGATGCACGACACCGGCATGATCGGCGATGTGTTGGAGGCGTATGAACGATTGATCCTCGATGCGATGCACGGCGACCACACGCTGTTCACGACGGCCGACGGCATCGAACGCCTGTGGAAAGTCTCAGAGCCGCTGCTGGAAGCGCCGCCGCCGGTTCGTTCATACGCGCCGGGGTCGTGGGGTCCCACTGCGATTCATCAACTCATCGCGCCACGCGCGTGGCGCTTGCCGTTCGAGAGGACGTGGCGGGCGCCGAACCGGGCGGGTAGCTGAGCTCCACCGGCGCGCTCAGGCGGCGGACGTTTCCACAAACAAGCTCTCGGCTCTCTCAGTATCAATCAAACCCGACAAACGAAGCCACTTCGTCGACCGGTCTGCGCTGCGACACAACGAGGTTGGCTGGGAAGTTGTCGTCCGGATATCCCATCGCCACACAGATCATGATGACCTGATCGTCCGGAATTCCCGCGTGCTCTCGCACCACCGGCGACTGCATGATGCCCTGACTGTTCACCACGGCGCCCAAGCCCTTCGACCACGCGGCCGTCACGAGACCATTCACAAGCGCGCCGCAATCGAATTGCGCGATGTCGCCGCCTTCCAGTTCTCTGTCGTACGTGACGACGACGGAGACCGGCGCGTCGAACTGGCGGAAGCCGCGCATCACCCAGTCCTGCCGTTTCTCGGCATCGTGTCGCTCGATGCCCATCGCCTGAAACAACTGCACAGCGATGTCGATCTGGCGCTGCCGATGCGCGCCCTGGTACGCGCCGTGCGAGCGAATCTCTCGCGACGGTGCAACGCCCGCCAGGTTGCGTTCGGTATTGCCTCGCCGAACTTTGTTCAGCACTTCACCGGTTAGCACGTACAGATGCCACGGCTGGGTATTCATCGATGACGGCGAACGAACCGCCATGGCAATGACTTCCTCCAACACGTCCCGCGGCACCGGCTCTTGTTTGTACCCACGGATGCTCCGTCGTCCCATCACAACTTCTTCGAACTCCAATCTGAAACCCTCCTGTTCAGCGGCCAACCTATTCATCGAAGCGCCATTTTAGTGCTAGTTTCGGGGCGGCGTACCGGGCGCTGTAATTTTCCCAAAGCTCGTTCGTATAGCTCTACGAGACGGTGTTATTGGGTCCGATTTGCGTGTGCGGCAGGAACTGGCTTGAAGGTCGACTTCGAAACGGAATACCGCAGCTGCTACGGCCGTGTGTTCGGCCTGTGCCACCGACTTCTCGGAGGCACCGTGCAGGCTGAAGACGCAACGCAAGACTCGTTCGTGCGCGCCTATCGCGCGCTCGATCGCTACGACCCGGCACAGCCGTTCGTGGCATGGGTGCTCGGCATCGCGCGGCACCACTGTATCGATCTGCTGCGTCGTCGGCGGGGCAGTGAACGGCGCTTCGGCGACGAAGCGGCCGAGCGCGCCGCGATGGAGTCCGAAGAGGTGGAGGGCGTCGAATTGCTCGTGCGCTCGGAGCGCAGCGGCAGAGTGCGCGCCGCCATTGCAGCGCTGCCGGAAAAGTATCGCCTGCCGATCGTGCTCGCTTACTACAGCCAGTTGAACTACGACGAGATCGCCGAGTCGCTCGGCATCTCTCGCAATCACGTCGGTGTTTTGTTGCTGCGCGGCAAACACGCATTGAGACGGGCGCTTGCGCCATCCGAGGAGGAATCCAGATGATCTGCCCACCCGAGCTGTCTCTGTTGATGCACGCTGACGGCGCGCTCGAGGCGCACGACGCAACGGAGCTGGAGCGTCACCTCGTCGACTGCGCGCAATGCCGCATGCGGCTCGCGGCGCTCAGTGACGAGGCGCGCACGCTCGCCGCTGCACTCGCCTACGATCCCGTCGGGGTTGGGGGGCCCGAAGTCGCGCGGCCGCCCCCGCTGGGCCGAGTGGGGGCCGCCGCCGCGGCCATTGTGCTGGGGGCGACGTTGTTCACCGGGCTGCGTGGACTGCTCAGCTTCTCGCTGCCGGAAGCGCTGACGTGGTTCAACCCGTTCGATGCGGGCGGGCTCGCAAAGCTGACCGTTCGCGGCGGTCTTTTCCTGTTGTCCGATCGGGGCGGCGCGCTCGTCACATCGATCCTGGACATGGCGATTGCAGGCGTGGTCCTGATTCTGTTCGTTTGGATCATCGCGGCGCTG
>JANLUG010000916.1:0-1813 GCA_031363335.1 Gammaproteobacteria bacterium | reverse complement strand
TCGTTGGCGCCGCTCGACGTGGCGCCCACCACGCCTTCGCGACGCCGCCTCGGCCAACAGCCGGACAGTCGCGCAGAATGCATAGAAACTCATGCGACACGACACCGTGACACACAAAGTCTTCATCGATGGTCAGGCCGGGACTACCGGCCTCGAAATTGCTGCCCGACTCAAGGCGCGGCCCGACATCGATCTGCTCGAAATCGACGACGAGCAGCGCAAGAACCCCGAGCGCCGCAAGGCGCATCTGAACGACGCCGATATCGTGGTGCTGTGCCTGCCCGATGCCGCGTCGCGGGAGGCGATCGCACTCCTCGGCGACGCCGACGTACGTGTGCTCGACGCGAGTTCCGCACACCGCGTCGCGCCGGGTTGGGTCTACGGGCTGCCGGAAGTAACCGCGACTCAGCGCGACGCCATTCGATCGGCCGATCGCGTCTCCGTGCCGGGCTGCTACCCAACCGGGTTCATCCTCAGCGTAAGGCCGTTGATCGATGCGGGCGTGCTGTCGGCTGCGCAGGCGCTGTCGGTGCATGCCGTGTCAGGATACTCGGGCGGCGGCCGGCCGATGATCGAACGTTATCGGGAAAGCGAAGCCAACGGCCTGGCCGGTGTGCGGCCGCCGATGACGTATGGCCTGACGCTGCAGCACAAACACGTCGCCGAAATGCACTGTTACTCCCGCACCGGCACGCGCCCGCTGTTCACGCCGATCGTCGGGCACTACTACAAAGGCATGCTCGTGCACGTGCCGCTCGCGAATCAGTGGCTGAACGGGGCCGGACCCGCCGACATCCACGCGCTGTTGAGCGAACGTTATGCGGACGAGGCCTGCGTGAACGTGTTGCCGCTCGGCGCCGAAGCCGAGCTCGACGGCGGCTATCTCTCGCCCATCGGTGCCAACGATACGAACCGGATCGACCTGATGGTGTTCGGCAACGACACACACACGCTGTTGGTCAGCCGTTACGACAATCTCGGCAAGGGCGCATCCGGCGCCGCTGTGCAATGCCTCAACTTGCTGCTCGGCATCGATGAGTTGCAGGGACTGACGTTGTGAACGCATTGCCGCAGCGGAGCACCGAGCAGTTGAAGGCGCGCGTGCGCGAACTCACCGCACGGCTCGACCAACTGAAGGCGGCGGGACTCTCGCTCGACCTGACCCGCGGCAAACCGGCCGCGGACCAACTCGATCTGTCGAACGCACTCGACGGGATTCTGCGCGGCGACTACCGGCTGAAGGACGGCACCGATGCGCGCAACTACGGCGGCAGCTTAGGGATTCCGGAAGCGCGCGCGCTGGGCGCAAGCATGCTCGACACCACGCCGGATCGAGTGATCGCCGGCGGCAATTCGAGCCTCAGCCTCATGCAGCTGGTCGTGGACGCGGCGCTGCGCGTCGGCCTCTGGGGCGCGGGTAGCGCATGGCAAAAATCCGGCGCGCCGATCCGGTTCCTGTGTCCGGTACCGGGTTACGACCGCCACTTCTCGATCTGCGAATCGCTCGGCATCGAGATGATCACGGTGCCGATGACCGACCACGGACCGGACATGGACGCCGTCGAGGCGCAGGTCGCCGCGGACCCGACGATCAAAGGCATCTGGTGCGTGCCGAAATACTCGAATCCGACCGGGTGCGTGTACTCAGACGCGATCGTGCAACGTTTCGCACGGTTGCCGAAACGCGCATCGGCACATTTCCTGGTGATGTGGGACAACGCATACGCCGTTCACGATCTCGAACAACCGAGCCCGAAACTCGCGAGCATCGCGCCGCTGCTCATAGCGGCAGGCACCGACGACAACGCCGTGC
>JANLUG010000890.1:0-1397 GCA_031363335.1 Gammaproteobacteria bacterium | reverse complement strand
GATGTCCGAATCGGCGTGCGACACGATTGTTTCGATCAGGAATGTCCTGGGCTGTGTGAACGTCGCGATCACACTGCCGAACTGCGACTTCTGCGTATCTTTACCGGGCTGGTCGGAGATCGTGTTGCGGGAATTGTTCAGCGAAAACGCGTCGTAACCATTGTCGATGTTGATGTAGCCCGCCGCGAAATCGATCGCGGTCTCGTCATTCGCCTGCCAGTGCAGCTTGCCGCGGATGGTCAGCTCGTCGTAATCGTTCGTGTCGTTCTGTTTGAGGAAATGGTTGCGGACGTATCCGTCGCTGTCGTACAGCTGCACAGCGAGCCGGCCTTTAACCGAGTCCGACAGCGGTCCGGATACGTAGCCGCCAATCGTGCGCGTGTTGTAGTCGCCGCCCTCGACGGTGATCCCAGCCGCGGGCTCTTTGGTCGGATCGTTCGTGGTTACGTTGATGAGCCCGGCCAACGCGTTCGCGCCGTATAGCGTGCCTTGCGGGCCGCGAAAAACCTCGACCTGGCGCACGTCGTACAGCGTGCTGACCGTTGCGATCCCGCTGAAATCGACGTGATCGATAATCGTCCCAACGGACGGATTCAGCGGCGCAATGAACTGGCCCGTCTCGCCGATGCCGCGAATCTGGAAGTAGCGTGCGCGCGACGCGCCGCTCGCGACGTTGACGTTCGGCATCAGCCCGAGCACCTGCTCCAGATGTTGCGCCTCGAGGCTGGCGATCTGCGCCGCGGTCGCCACGGACACGCTGCTCGGCAACGCATCGAGCGGGTCGGACCGAAATTCGCCGGTAACAATGATCTCTTCGATCGAGTCGTCCGGCGCCGCTTCGGCGCCGATCGCCGTCGAGAACGCGCAGATCGACACGACGGCCACGAGAATTTTTCCGAAACGCATGAATGCTCCGATCGACAATCGATCCGGAGACGACAAAGCAGGGGGGTGAGGAGAGTGCCCGGCACCTATCCCTACGCCGGCATTATCCGGATCAGGTTCGCAGGGTCCACCGAATCGGTGTCTCAGGCCTTGCGGCCTCCCCTTAGGTAAGGCGCGATTCTCGGCTTCACTCGCCGACATTGCAAATACGCATCACTCACCGAATCATGATCCTCGAAATTTAAGGAGCGACAACGTTGAACCCACCCGCATCGCCAATAGCCGTATCAGAGCGTCTTCCGCTGCGGCGCCTGCTCGCCTATTCGTTGGTCGAACTGCCGGTTGGCGGCGCCATGAACGTCATGTCGCTGTTTCTGGGATTTCATTACGCATCGCTCGGCGTGAGTCTTACGCAGATCGGCGCGATTCTGATGGTGGCGCGTCTGCTCGACGTGCTGATCGATCCCGCCGTCGGTCTACTTTCCGATCGCACGCGCAACACGTTCGGGCGG
>JANLUG010000887.1:0-2135 GCA_031363335.1 Gammaproteobacteria bacterium | reverse complement strand
CTCACCTTCAACCACGAAGACCAGAAAGATATTCAGAAATGGAACGACGAGCTCTATGCAGGGCAAGCTCGATAAGGCATGGGATGATTGATACAATAACCAACGGAAATGATGAGGGGCGACCGGCAAGGAGAATCGCATGATCAAGCTCGTCTATGTCATCACCCGGCGCGCCGACTACTCCAGTGAGGCGTTCTACGACTACTGGCTGAACCGGCACGGCCCGCTCGTTGCGAAACAAGCCGGCGCATTGCGCTTGCGCAAGTATGTGCAGAGCCACACGGTCGACAATCCCGGCAACGAGGCGATGCGCAGTGTGCGCGGCATGCTCCCACCGGTCGACGGCATTACTGAGGTGTGGTGGGAATCGCTTGCCGACATGCAGACGGCCTATGCCACGCCGGAGGGCACTGCCTCTGGACGCATCCTCTCCGAGGACGAAGCGAAGTTCATCGATTTCACGAAATCGCAGGTATTCCTTACCGAGGAGCATCTCATCTTCGATCGCACCGGTGGCAGGGGGCTCTCACAAGACTCGCTAAAGGTGACGTACCTTCTGGCGAAACGGAATGACCTGACCCAGGAGGCCTGCCATCGCACCTGGCTCGCCGATCACGCGCCGCTGGCGACGAGCTTCGCTGGCATCCGGGGCATGGCGAAATATATTCAGAGCCACACCATCGCGCCCGAGTGGAATGCGCGCATTGTGGCGGCGGGCTTTGCGCCGCCGCTCGACGGCATCACCGAAGTGTGGACCGGCGGCGCGCAGGATCCTGCCACGGACGACGCCACCGCCAAGGCAGCGATGGCGCTGGTCGAGGACGAGCGGAGGTTCGTCGAGCTGGGCGCCTCGCGGTGTTTCCTGACGAAGGAACACACGATCTTCGATCACACGCGGTAAGCCGAAGGAAAAACTAGATCAATCCTTCTTCGCCGCCCTGGCCTTGCGGCGCTCTTCGCGTTCCTTCTGCTGCTGCACTATCGCAGCTGGCAGCTCCTTGCCCGCGTCGGTGAACGCCTTGGCCACCGCAGGTAGCGTTCCGCCGAACACCTCGCGCATGTGCTCTTCGACCCAGTCGCGGCTTTGGTAGATCGGTTCGAGCTGGCCCTGGAAACGCGGAGCCACATGGCGGGCGAACAGCTCGAAGCTGCGATTCGTCGCTTCCGTGCTCGCCCATTCGTGCGCGAGACCGAGAATGCCGCCGATACCGCCCGAGCGCTCGATGATCGTGTCGATCGACTTCGCGACATCATCCGGCGAACCGATCAGCGCTGAACCCCTTTCGGCCTGGTTTTCGAGCGTGCCTGCGCCTGCGAACAAGCCCGGGCCCGCGGCCGCAGGATTCTTCGCGTCACCCGTGTAGGGGCGCAGCTTGTAACCCTCTTCGATTTCGGCGAGCGCTTGCTTGCGCGACTCCGATACGTGGATTGGCACCACGACCTTCCAGTGCTCACGCGAGATCTTGCGGCCGGATTCCGCGGCGGCTTCTTCCGCCCAGCCCCACGTGCGCTCGAAGCCGGTGTTGTCCACGCCCGCAACCGAAAGCAGCCCCACGCCCTGCTTGCCTGCGGCCATCGGACCGGAGGGCGTGAACGACGCGGCAACCGCGACGGGGAGATGCGGGTCGGAATAGGAAGCGAGCTGCAGCTGCGCGTCCTTCAGCTCGAACCAATCCGTCTTCATCGTCACCCGTTCGTCGCGGCGCAGTAGCTTCATGATCGCATCGAGCGACTCGCCCATGCGGCGGCGCTGCTCGGTCGGCGGGATGCCCATCATGTGCGCGTCGGACGTCAGCGCGCCGGGGCCGCAGCCGAGCATCACGCGGCCTTCCGTCATGTGATCGAGTTGCACCATGCGGTCCGCCACGATCAGCGGGTGGTGGTACGGCAAGCTCAGGACGCCGGTGCCGAGTTTGATGCGCTGCGTGCGCGCGGCCGCAGCAGCCATGAACACCACCGGATCCGCGATGATCTCGCGGCCGAAGCTGTGGTGTTCGCCGATCCAGGCTTCGTCGTAGCCGAGCTCATCGAGAAGCTCAATCAGCTTCATGTCCCGCTTCAGCGCCAGCGTCGGATTTTCGCCGACGCGGTGAAACGGTCCGAGGAAGATGCCGAATTTCATGCGCTTCGGGCGA
>JANLUG010000822.1:0-2103 GCA_031363335.1 Gammaproteobacteria bacterium | reverse complement strand
GGACCCTGAGGCGCCATGGATGGCGCCGTTCGGAGCGACCAGGGATGGCTTGAGCGTGTCCGCCGCACCGACCCGCCGCCGATCGACCCCTTTCGAAGTCGCGGCACTCGACTCCCTTCGAAGTCGCGCTCGGCTACCTGCGATGCGCTCGGCTTATACAAGCACGCCCTTCGCGATCAACTCGTCGATGCGCGCGTGTGACACGCCGGCTTCGGCGAAGACCTCGCGCGTATGTTGCCCGACGTCGGGTGCGGGTCCGCGCACTTCGACATCGGCATCGCGTATGTGAAACGGCGCCGAGATGATCTCCATCGCGCCGCCGGTGCGGTGCACGATGGTCGAGAACGCGCCGCGCTCGCGCAGCGCCGGATCGTCGATCACCTCCGACAGCAGCGCGACCGGTTCCCAGATGAGTCCTGCCGCATCGAGCTTGGCGCGCCAGTACGCGAGGTCGTGCGATGCGAACATCGCGGCGATTTCCGGAACGATCGACGGTCCGTGTTCGGCGAGGCCGACCAGCGTCTGGAAGCGGACGTCGGTGATCCATTCGGGCTTGCCGACCATCGTGCAGAACTTTGGCCAATACGGCAGCGCCGCCGGCATCACCAGCGCGAGATGCCGCGCATCGCTCGTCTCATAGAAGTTCCAGATCGGATTGGCCGGCGCTTTTTTGCTGGTGCGCTCCGGCTGCACGCGCTGAAACAGCGCGGACGTCACGTCGCTCGCGAGCGCCCACACACCGGTGCGTTGTAATGTCACTTCGACGTATTGGCCTTCGCCGGTGCGGTCGCGCACGCGCATCGCCGCCAGAATCGCGGCGAGCAGGTTCAGGCAAGTCGTGCGGTCGCCGAAGCCGCCTCGCGAGATCAGCAATCCGTCGTCGCGGTCGCCGAATACGCTCATCGCCCCGGTGCGCGCCCAGAACGCGGTCTGATCGAATGCCTGGCGCTGCGAGTCCGGGCCGTCCACGCCGAAGCCGGACAGCACCGCGTAAATCGCCGACGGCGACAGCGCGTGCACGTCGCTATCCGTCAGCCGGTATTTCACGAGCCGCGCGGCGGTCAGATTGGTGATGAAGACATCGGCATCGCGCGCGAGCCGGTGCACGAGTTCAATGCCGTCGGGGGAATCGAAGTTGACGCAGACGCCGCGTTTGCCGCGGTTGTCGAACTGGAAACTCGGATGGATGAAGTCCTGGCCGAACAGTCCCTGAAGCGTGCGCCGATACGTGTCGCCACCGGGTGGTTCCACCTTGATGACGTTTGCGCCCATGTCGGCCATCAGCGCGGCGCAACTGGGTGCGGCGAGCCAGCTTGCTACTTCGAGTACGCGTATGCCTTCGAGCGGTGCGGTCATGTTGTTCTCCCCGGTTCCAACCCCTCGCGCAGTTCACCTGCCGGGGGAGGGCGTTGTCAAGGAGCGGGCGCCCACGACCCAACGACTCCGTGAAGGGGCTGGACGGGGAGCAAAGAACGAACCCTAGCCGGGAACCAGGCTGCCGCGCCTGGGCGCAGCACAACCAGGTGCACAGCAAGCCGATTTCGGGCGACGATGGCTCGGTGACATCGTGGGGGGAATCGGGTGCGCGGGAAACGACGAGCGTGAGGCCAGGCGGTGGAAAACCTTCCCGCCACGCGTTGACGTACGCGATGCTGCCCGCGTTGGCTCTGTTCGGTTGCCTGGCTTCGAACACGCGCGCCGACGCGCCGGCATTCGATCGTCCCGGCATCGCCTTCTCCACAAGCACATTGCCGGCGCACAGCGCCGCGTGGGAGCAGGCGCTTCCCGACTTCGCGCATTCCTCTGATCGAGGTCTCAGTTCGACGCTTTACAGCCTAGACAGCACGCTGCGCCTGGGGCTCACCGATTCCATCGAGGTGCAGCTGGCAGCGTCGTTGATCAACGAAATGGAAACCCATCAATCGCACCGCGTCGGTGGAGTTGTACTTGAACGCAGAACGCTTCGAGGGTTCGGACGGCTCGGATGGTTCGAACGGTTTCGACGTATCTCCGAACCTGAACTTCGCGATAACGCAATCGGTCGTCGCGTTCGTGGAGATCACCTCGAGAAGCCCGGATATCCTTGCAGGCATCGGTGTATCG
>JANLUG010000812.1:0-1079 GCA_031363335.1 Gammaproteobacteria bacterium | reverse complement strand
CCCGGCTCCGAGCGCCCGACTCGACCGATATCGTGACAAGCGGCGCGCATCGAACACCGCTGAACCGTTCGGTGCGACGCTTACGCCCGATACGGCTGTTGGCGGACTCTTCGTCGTACAGCAGCATCGCGCCCGCCATCTGCACTTCGACTTCCGGATCGAGATCGACGGCGCCCTGCGTTCCTGGGCCGTCCCGAAGGGACCATCCGCCAATCCCGCCGATAAACGCTTCGCCGCGTTGGTCGAAGATCATCCGATGGAATATGCGGACTTCGAGGGCGCCATCGCGCCGGGCAACTACGGCGCAGGCTACGTGATCGTCTGGGATCGCGGTACATGGACTCCGCTGAACGACATCGCAGAGGGGTGGCGGAAAGGCAAACTGCTGTTCGACCTGCACGGCCACAAATTGCACGGGCGTTGGACGCTCATCCGAATGAAGGTAGAGACCGAGTGGCTGCTGATCAAGGAGCGCGACGAGCAGGTGCGCGACGCCGACTATCGGTTCCCCGAGGACTCAGTGCTGTCGGGCCTCAGCCTCGCGGACATGCCGGATCCGGCCGCCCCGTCAAAAGAGCTCTCGCGAAGTCTGAAGCGCTACAAACTTCCGAAATCCAAAACCAGCCGGACCGCGCCGACGCCGATGCTCGCAAGCTCCAGTCCGAACCCCGGCGAAGCATTCGACAGAAAAGGCTGGATCTTCGAGTTCAAGTACGACGGCTACCGGCTCTTCGCCGAGAAATCGGCGGACGGCGTGCGCCTGCTTTCACGCAACGGACTTTCGCTGACCGACCAGTTCCCCGACATTGCCCACGCCGTGCGGCTGCTGCCGTACGAGAACCTGCTGATCGACGGCGAACTCGTCGTCAACGATGCGACCGGTCGGCCGAGCTTCTCCGCATTGCAGACACGCGCGGCGTTGTCGAGCCGCTCCCAGATCATCGCCGCGAGCCGGCATCAACCGGCGATGTTGTATGCATTCGATCTCGTCGAAGCACTCGACCACGATCTGCGCGGGCTCGAACTGGTACAGCGCAAGGAGCTGCTCGAACGCGCGCTCCCGACGGTCGGTCCCGTGC
>JANLUG010000762.1:0-1153 GCA_031363335.1 Gammaproteobacteria bacterium | reverse complement strand
TCTACACAAACAGATATTCTTTATAAAAAAGGAATTGACAAAGGGAATTATATTGGGTTTAAATGCTTATTTGATTTCAGACAATCCGTACCAGACCCCGCGCGCGCGACTCATCGTACGTTCCGACGGACTGCAACGACGTCGTCAGACTCTGCACGAGGTTGCCCGCGATCGCGCGGTCGCGCTCGACGCCTAGGGACGGTTCGAAAATCCAGGCGTACCAAGCCCACAGCAACGCCGCTGTCAGCACGCCGACCGACAGCAATCCGCCGGGCGGCGCGAAGAGGCCCGTTCGCGTTTTGACGCGCTGAGGCATTCCGGCAACCGCATTGGAAATGACAGATATAAAGCTAGTTCACGGTTGCCGACCCCGCAAACCGCGGCGCGACATGATCGTCAGCCGAGTTCGCGCAGTACCAGCACCGGCGGCGAACCGACCAGCGCTCGCGTGCCGAACAGGCCGATCCCGCAGACCACGGCCGCCCCGACCGCGGGTCCGGCGAACCACACCCATGGGTGCAGCCGCGGCGACAACTCGAAGATCTGCTTGTCGAGTGCAAACACCGTCACTTCGGCGCCGAACGCGGCGATGAAGCCCGCAAATACGCCGAGCAGCGCGAATTCGGCGCCGAGCGCGCTGCGGATCAGACGCCGCGATGCGCCGAGCGCGCGCAGCAGGGCGTGTTCGCGCAGGCGTTCCTCGCCGCTCGCCTGGATGCTCGCGATCAGCACGAGGCAACCGGCCGCCAGCACCAGCGCCAGCACGAGTTGCACAGCCTGCGTCACGCGTCCGACGATCGATTGAATCTGCGCGATGACCTTGTCGACCTCGATGACGGTTACCGTCGGATAGGCCGCGAGCAATTGATTCAGGAACGGCTTTTCTTCCGGCGGCAGGAAGAAGCTGGTCATGTACGTCGCGGGCACGTCGCGCAGCGCGCCGGGCGAAAACAGGATGAAGAAATTCGGTGCCATGCTGTCCCACTCGACGCGTCGGATGCTCGTCACACGCGCGTCCACGGGCAGTCCGTGACGTCCGTCTCTCCGTCTTTCTGCTTGCACTGCGCAATGCTCGCGTCGAGGTCCGCTTTGCTCTAGTGGTTCACAGCAGAGGGGCGGGTCGACATGCGCAATGTCATGGCTGTGGCGGTTG
>JANLUG010000758.1:0-5059 GCA_031363335.1 Gammaproteobacteria bacterium | reverse complement strand
GGGCCGACTACGTCCCACGCGTGCTCGCGGTGATGGCGACCGCGGGTCTCTATGACGATTCAGGCAAATGGCTGTATGCCACCGGACTGCCGGCGAAGAGCGGCGTGGGCGGCGGCATCATCGCAGTGTCGCCCGGCAGATTTGGAATCGCCGTGATCTCTCCGCCCCTCGACGCAGCCGGTAACAGCGTGCGCGCGCAGAAAGCCATCGCCGACATCTCGAACGCGCTCGGCGGCAATCCGTACGCCACCACGCCACGGTAGCCTGCAACGCCGCACTAGCCGGCGGCCGTCAGAATACTTCTTCGATGTATTTGTACCCGTAGTTCGGGTCGCGATAGTCGCCGGCCTTCTGCCGCTTCGGCAGTTCAATCTTCTCCCTGGGCAGCTCCTCATAAGGAATCTTGGTCAAGAGAAGCGTGATGATGTTCAACCGGCCGCGCTACTGGTCGTCGGTGCGCGCGACATACCAGGGTGCGATGCCGGTGTCGCTGGCCACGAACATGTCGTCACGCGCCCGCGAGTAGTCAAACCAGCGGCTATACGATTTCAGGTCCATCGACGTCAGCTTCCAGATCTTGCGATCGTCGTCGATGCGCGACTCGAGACGCCGGGTCTGCTCTTCCTCGCTGACCTCGAGCCAGTATTTGAGCAGGATGATCCCGGAATCCACCATCACGTTCTCGAACGCCGGCACCATCCGCAGAAACTTCTCGACGTTTGCTTCATCGGTGAAACCCATCACCCGCTCGACGCCGGCGCGGTTGTACCAGCTGCGGTCGAAGATCACGACTTCGCCTGCGGCCGGCAGGTGCGGCAGATAGCGCTGTATGTACATCTGACTCTTCTCGCGCTCGGTCGGTGCCGGCAACGCGACCACGCGGAAAATCCGCGGGCTGACGCGCTCGGTGATCGCTTTGATCGTGCCGCCCTTACCCGCGCCGTCGCGGCCCTCGAAAACGATGCACACCTTGAGGCCCGCGTGAACGACCCAATGCTGCAGTTTCACAAGCTCGCCATGTAGGCGCTCGAGTTCCCTGGCGTACGCTTTTCCCTTCAGCCGTTCGCGCGGACCCGCGTCTTCGATGCGCTCCCCGTCTTCCTTGTCTCGCTTCTCCTGCTTGCCGTGTTTGTCGTGTTTGTCGTGCTTCATGGTTCGACCCTCGGATGTGCGGGGCGATCTGCCAGGTACCTGGCAACCGCCATTTCTACGTTGAAGAACATGCGCTGATCGCCCAACGCGTCGCCGAGCGGCGAGCGGCGGACCATCGCAAAGACGTCGGGTGTCAGCCCTGCGAGCCACATCGAGACCCCGCCGTCACTCATGCGTCGCTCGGCCGCAATCAGCGATTTTAGTGCGGAGTACTCGAGATCGAACACCGCGCTCAGATCGATTACGACCACGCTCGGCTTCGCCTCCACGACCAACGGCCGCGTCTTTTCCGCCACACGCTCGATGTTGACGAAGAACAGGCGACCTTCCGGCCGCAACAGCAGCAGGCCCGGAAACGTCTCGTCGTCGGCGTGCTCGTCCGAGCGCGGCCGGAATACGTTGGTGCCGCGCTTGCGGGTGAGCACGTGCACCGGCGGATTGGATGTCTGTTGAATCAACGCGACCAGCGAAACGAGTATCGAAACGAGAATACCTTTCAGCGTGCCGAGCAGCATGACGCCGACGAATGCCGCTACCGCCCAGACGAACTCCGTGCGGCGAATGCGCAGGATGCTGCGGAAGTCGGTCGGCTGGATGAGACCCACGGAGTAGACGATCACCACCGCCGCCAGCGTTGCCTGCGGCATCAATCCGATCAGCGGCGCCAGAAACAGCATCGTCATCAGCGCCATCAGCGCCGTCACCACACCGGCGATCTGGGTCTTCGCGCCGGTAGTGCGATTCACCGCCGTCTGCGAGGTTCCACCGCCGCCCGGCATCGCGCCGAACAACGCACCCACACCGTTCGCAATGCCGGTCGCCAACAGTTCGGCGTTGGGGCGCGGCGACGGCTCGTCGTCGGCGACGAACGCGCGTCCCGCCGCGATCGTTTCCGTGAAGCTCATCAAGGCGATCCCCACCGCGCCTGGCCACAACTGCTGCGCAAGACCGAGGTCAGGCAGCGTGATTGGAGGCATTCCCGCAGGGATCGCGCCGACCAGTTCAATACCGTAGCCCTGCCAGGTAAACAGACCCGCACCGGCAATCGCACCCGCCACGGCTATCAAAGGCGCGGGCCAGCGCGGTCGATACTTCTCGAGCGCGGTGAGCACGACGATCGTGGCAATGCCGACAGCCAGCGTCGCGAACGAAAGGTGAGAGAAACTCAGCCCTATTCCCGCCACGTTGTGCAGGAATGTCCCCTTCACGAAGTGGATGCCGAGTATCTTCGGGATCTGATCGACGATGATCACCACGGCAACGCCGGCTTTGAAACCGACCAATACCGGTTCGGAGATGAAATTCGCGACAAAGCCGAGGCGAAGCGCCGACGCCAGCACGAGCACACCCCCCACCATCAACGTTAGCAGCGCGCTGGCCTGCAGCAATGCCGCGGGGTCGCCGCCCGGTACCACGTCGGAGAGCTGAGCGCCGACCAGAATCGCGAGCGTGGTGCTGGTGCTGACGCTCAGCGGACGCGACGTGCCAAGCAGCGCGTAGACCATCATCGGGATGAATGCGGTATAGAGTCCGACCTGAATCGGCAGGCCCGCAACCGTCGCATAGGCCATCGACTTCTGAATCACGACGGCCGCGGTTGTCAGACCGGCGATGACATCGGCGCGCAACCATTCGCGACGATATCCCGGCAGCCAATCCAGCAACGGAATCACGATGGTGGGCCGCTAATTGCCCGGCTTTGCTTGTTCGTTTTCCAGCGCCTTGCGAGTAATTTCGTCGTACAAGCTGACGACTTGTACCACCAGTGCTTGATATTCCGGATTTCGCACCGCCAGACCCGACACCGAGTTCGCGTCTTCTATTACCCGCTTCAGGAACTCCATATCGCTGTCGTGCAGCTTCTCGCCGCTGTCCACGCGCGCCTTGATGGCGAGCGCGCGCGGCAGCCGGAACTTCTGTAAACGCTCCATCAGCGCCTGAATGGTGCCCGCGTCGGATTCAGGTTTGTTCGCCATGATTTACCTCAATGTCAATGCTATCGATTTTCCTGACGAGCAAGCATAAAGGGTTCCCGCGAGCACACCAGCGTGGCAACCGATGATAGGATTCTCCCCGACCCAGCACTTGTCCGGACGAGTAGAAGAGTTGGCCGCGCCAGTCGTTTCAGTTGATCCGGCCAGCATCACCGTGTTCGGCGGTTACGTCGCGGCGATCATGCGCGCGCTCGAAGCACGAGGCATCGCACAATCAGACATATTGAGGGCGGCCGGTGTCGAGCACTTGCCATCGAACGACCCGTTGGCGCGCATACCGCTGACGTCCGTCCGCCGGTTGCTGCAGTCGGCAGTCGAACTGACGGGCGATCCGTATTTCGGCCTGTACGCCGCGAACTTTCTGCATACAGCGAACCTGCACGCGCTGGGTTACGCGATGCTCGCAAGCGGATCGTTGCGCGAACTGTTCCAGCGCTTGACGCGCTACTGCCGGCTGCTGTCGGGCACGGCTCGGCCCGCGCTGATCGAAGCCGACGGGATCGCGCGGCTCGACTTTTTTCTGGTCGCCGAGTCTCCGCCGCTGTCGGATGACCTGTTCGGGCTGTTTCTGGCAAACCTGATCCGCGACATCTCCGACAGGAAAATCCGTCCGATCCGTATCGATCTGCACCGCCCGGCGCCGCCGGATGACGGCGTACGACATGCGCGCGCCTTCGGCTGCCCGGTCGGCTTCGGCGCGCCCCGTTCGTCGTTCGTCTTCGAACGCAATATGCTCGACATCCCATTGATTGGTGCCAGTCGCGAACTGGCCGAGCAGAATGAACAGGTCGTCGTGCGCAATCTCGCAAAACTCGAACGCGGCGACATTCGCATGCGTGTCCGCGCACTGCTATTGCAGGAACTTCCCTCAGGCGGCGTGACGAAGGAAGGCATCGCAAAGAAGCTGTGCATGAGCCCGCGCACGCTGCAGATCAAACTCGCAAAGAGCGCCACGACGTTTCACGACGTCGTCAACGAAACACGCCTCGCGCTTGCCCGCGGCTATCTCGACAATTCGTCGATGTCGATAACGGAAATCGCGTACATGCTCGGATTCTCCGATACGAGCAACTTCAGCCGCGCATTCCGGCGCTGGACCGGACACTCGCCACGCAGCTATGTCGCGCGTCTGCGCGACCCCGGCCTCCCGGACATCATCTGAGCAGCCGGCGCCGAGATCCGGCGCCGGCTGTTTCTCAAACGACTCTTATGGCGCGCCGCAATCGGTGCGGCGAATCGACGCGCGACGGTTCTGCGCCCGCCCTTCTTCGGTCTTGTTGTCGGCGATCGGCTTCGTTTCGGCCAGGCCTTGCGTGACGAATCGACGGCCGAACTGGACACCCTTGGACTTGAGGTAGGTCGCGACCGCATCGGCCCGCTTCTTCGACAGCGCCAGGTTGTATTCGGGCTTGCCAACGTTGTCGGTATAACCGTCGATTTCGCCTGTCACGAAGCCCAGCTTCGGATTCAACAGCTGCGGCACGAGCTGATGAAATGATCCTTCATTTTTGCCTTCCTCATTGAATGACAATCCGAATTGCGCATTCGCGACGCGCCACTGCAGCCCCCGACCATCATCCTGCATCGCGCGCGGCCGCCGTCGGCACCTGCCGCATCATCGTCAGGTCGCGTAAACAGTTGACCCTTTTGGAAAGATCGTGGTGCCGGCCTCACCGGCGATGATCCCACTCAGATCCGCCAACGCACCGATCGCTGCGCGTTTGCCCGTCGCCGAAGCGAACCGACACGCGGCCTGTACTTTCGGGCCCATCGAACCCGCCGCAAACTCGATGCCGGCTAACGACAACGGTGAGGTGTTGCGGATCGCCTTTTGCGTCGGCTTGCCCCAGTCGACATACACCGCCTCTGCATCTGTCAGCATTACGAACAGGTCCGCGTCGAGTTCGCGCGCC
>JANLUG010000826.1:0-19748 GCA_031363335.1 Gammaproteobacteria bacterium | reverse complement strand
GCGTCGGTGCGCTGGTGCTGGCGACGGCCACAGGTCGAACGGTCCGGCGACGCCGTATTGGAACGCCGGCGTGTTGTGGTTCTTCCCGAACCACGACGTCGCGTAGCCGTTCTCTTTCAGGATTTCGCCGATGCTCGCGTTGTCGAGGCCGATGATCGAATGCATTCACTCGCGCATTCAGACGCTGGACGAATCTGTCGCCGGCCGCGTGGCGCGCGCAAGCGCGCGCCGCCTGATCGTCAGGCTTTCGCTTCTTTCAGTTCCTTCTTCGGGGCGCGCGCATCGAAGTCGATCTGCATGCTGCGCAGCTTCATAACGCCGTAGAACACGGTGATGGCCATCGCCAGCACCAGCGCACCGACGCACATGCGTTCTTCGACGAAGTTGCCCATCCGGTTCGCGATGTAGCTTGCGATGATCAGCACCAGAATGCCGCCGTTGATGATCCAGTTCGCCGCATACGATACGACGTAGTGCAACGTGCCGAATCCGGCGAGTTGATACAGCATGAACGGCAGGATCGCGACGGCCGGCAACAGTTCGGATGGGCCGAGCGCAAGGTCTACTGCATCCGGTGCCTTCGGATGCAACAACGTGCTGTTCGCGAGTTCGTGGAACAACGACGGCACGGCGCACAGGAACGGAACCGTGGCCAGTAACTCGAGGATCAGCGCGCCGCTCCACGTACCCACCTTCGCGGACGTATCACCGGCCGACTGAGTGCCGATGAACAGCCCGCCGACGATCGCCGCACCGCTCGCGAGCATCAGCAGTTCCACCGTGATGCCGAACGCGGCCGGTTCGCCGGCTTTGATCAGCAACAGCCCGAGGAAGCCGGGCGTATAGAACATCACGCGGACGAGCCGAGCCCAGACCCGCGCATCGCGGTCCGGTGGCAGCACGGGCAGCGCGCGGCCGTCGGTTCCGACCGTCGGCCGTTCTTTTTCTTTCGACATGTCACCCTCCAAGAATCGTCAGCCCGAACATCGACGCGCAAACTACCACAGTGCGTTCAAGCGCCGAACGAGAATCCTTCGTAACCGTTGGCAACGACCCGCTCGCAGATCTCGCGATACGCGCCCACTCCCGCGGCATACGGCATAAACACGCGCGGCTTACCGGGAATGTTGGCGCCGAGGTACCAGGACCCGCCCTGCGGAAACAAAGTGCCGTTCGCCACTTCGTTGACGTGATCTACCCATTGGTCTTCGGCGGCCGGCACCGGCTCGATGCGACGATGGCCGTGTTTACGCATGTACTCGATGCAGTCGACGGTCCAGTCGACGTGCTGCTCGATCGACACAAGCATGTTGCTGAGCACCGACGGGCTGCCCGGGCCGGTAATCGTGAAGAGGTTCGGGAATCCGGTCATACCGATGCCGAGGTATGTGCGCGGCCCCGCGGCCCATTTGTCGGCCAGCGCGACGCCGCCCGCGCCGCGCACGTCGATGCGTAACAACGCGCCGGTCATTGCGTCGAAACCGGTCGCCAGCACGAGCGTGTCGAGTTCGTGAAAACTGCCGTCGGTCATCCGGATGCCGTTCGGCGTAATGCACTCGATTGGATTGGCGCGAAGGCTGACCAACTCCACGTTGGCGCGGTTGTAGGTTTCGTAGTACGCCGAGTCGACGCAGATCCGTTTTGTGCCGATCGGATGCGACGTCGGGCATAACGCGGCGGCGGTCGCGGTATCTTTCACCACCGCACGGATCTTGTCGCGCACAAAGTCGGCGACGATGCGGTTCGTATCCTTGTTCAGCATTGTGTCGGCGATGGTGCCGATGAAGTTCGCACCGCCGATGCGCCAGGTTTTTTCCAGCAGAGAACGGACTTCAGCCTCAGATTGACCCGCGGCCGTTTCGAGCACCGGCCCACCCGGATGCGGCTCGATCTGCAAATCGCCGAAGCCCGCGCCCATGCCGAGCCGATGATTGCGGCGGTGCGCCGGATAGTTAGCTTTGAATGCTTCGACGAACGCAGGGTCGAGCGGCGCGTTACACGCCGGCACGCTGAAATTCGACGTGCGCTGAAACACTGTCAGATGGCCTGCCTGCTCCGCGATGACCGGAATCGCCTGAATCGCCGACGAGCCCGTACCGATCACACCAACGCGCTGCCCCGAGAAGCTCACCGGCCGATGCGGCCAGCGGCTCGCCCAATACAGGTTGCCGGCAAAATCCTTCAGCCCGGCGATCTGCGGTTCCTGCGGCACTGAAAGGCAACCGGTCGCCATCACGCAGAACGGCGCAATCGCGCGATCGCCGCGATCGGTTTCCACCGTCCACGTATTGCCGGCATCGTCGTAACGGGCGCTCGTGACGCGGCGTTCGAAGCGGATGTCGCGCTTCAGGTCGAATTTGTCGGCGACGTATTCGGCGTAACGCAGAATTTCCGGTTGCGTGGCATAACGCTCCGACCAGTTCCACTCGGTCTCGAGTTCGTTCGAGAACGAATACGAGTACGCGAGACTCTCGGCGTCGCAGCGCGCGCCCGGGTACCGGTTCCAATACCAGGTGCCGCCGACGCTATCGCCCGCCTCGTAAACGCGCGCGCTCAGCCCCATTCCGCGCAACCGATGTAAGAGGTACATCCCTGCAAATCCGGCACCGACGACGATGACGTCGAACCTCTGGCCGTCGTCGCGCGGCGCATCCTGTGGTTGGGTACTGCTCATCTGGCTTCCTTCGACTGCTTTCGGAAAAAGAGAATCTTAACGACTGCGCTGCGCTTGTTCGAGGACGTGTGGACGACGGTCTATACGCCGGGCTACCCCGGGAGACCTGTCATTGAGTTAGGCTGACGGACCGTAAACCGTCACGCGCTTTTTTAACAACGATGTTGAGGGGACTCTCCGGCTACTGGTCCGACCCGCTTGCGACTCGCGTCGGGCGGCTGCTGACATTTTTCCTGCTATACGTATCCGAAGGTATTCCGCTCGGATTCACGGCCACCGTCATCGCAACGCACATGCGGCGCGAAGGTCTCGACCCCGCCGTGATCGGCGCCTATGTCGGCTCGTTGTACCTGCCGTGGGCGTTCAAATGGGTATTCGGCCCCGTCGTCGACACGATCACGTCGGAAAAATTCGGCCGACGTCGCACGTGGATCGTCGGCGCGCAGATCGCCATGATGGCGGCGCTGCTCGCCGCGTTGCCGGTCGACTTCGCAACGTCTACCGGCTTGTTCACCGCGATCATATTCGCGCACAACCTCTGCGCGGCGACCCAGGACGTGGCGATCGACGCGCTCGCCGTGCAAGTGCTGCCGCCGGAAGAGCGCGGCACCGCCAATGGCTTCATGTTCGGTGGCCAATCGATCGGTCAGGCAATGGGCGGCGCCGGCATCCTGCTGATCGGCGCAGCGTTGCCGTTTGAAAGCACCTATCTGATCGCCGTCGGTCTGATGGCGTTGATTCTCTTCGGCGTCTCGTGGCGACTGCGCGAAACCGCAGCCGTCGCCGTGCCGTGGGCGATCGGTTCGCCGAGCGTGGCGCGATGGCGACGAATCGCACAGGAGCTGCGTGAATTTATGCGCGCCGCGGGCCGTGCGTTCGTAGGTACCCGCGCGGCCGCGCTCGGTCTGGTATTCGCCATACTGCCGCTCGGCGCTTACGCGTTGTCGCTGTCGCTGCAGTCGAACCTCGCCGTCGAACTGGGCCTTGGCGACAGGGAGATCGGCGCGATCGCCTTGTGGACATCGTTGCTGTCCGCGCTGGGATGCGTGGTCGGCGGCTGGATGTCGGACCGATACGGTCGGCGACGCATGATCGCGTTGTTCGTACTGCTGACCGCGATACCGACCGTGTGGCTCGCGCTCGCCATGCGCGCGGTCGGACACATCATGCCCGTGGAAACGGCGCAGCTCGGTATCGTCTCCGACCCACACCTGGTCACCACATTCTGGTGGCTGTGTATCACTTATGGTTTCTTCCAGGGACTCACGTACGGATCGTCCACCGCGCTGTTCATGGACATCACCACACCGGCGGTCGCCGCCACTCAGTTCACCGCATACATGGCGCTCGGCAATCTGGCGACGTCGTATACCTCGACCTGGGAAGGGATCTCGGTCGTCGACTTCGGCTACCCGACGACGCTGGTCCTCGACGCGATGGTGGGGATTCTCTGTATCGCAGTGCTGCCGTGGCTGGGCACAAAACGGACATCTTCCGCGCCGGCAGACCCTGTCGCCGCAATGACCTAACGAGCAAGCAGAGGCGCAGCCCTATTTCATGCGCGACTCGACAACGCTCCAATCGACGGTCGAAGACCGCTTGAGTGTGCGGCGGCCGGCCTTTCATTCCGTTCAGCTGTTCGAAGAACAGTTCGAGCAGCACCATGCCGAGGAACGCGCGTGTGAGTGCTACGAAGCGCTGCAGAGAGAATACGAACGCCTGCTGCCCCGACGCGCGGCGCCGCCGACGGCCTGTCCGCCGTCATTCGCGACGTCCGTCTCGTCGAGTACGCGCACGGTCGTCACTCGACGCGTCTCGCATAATCCTTCCTTACTGTTGTGCCGGATCTAAACCCGGGGCGACGCGGTCAAGGTCGAAAAGCGACCTGATCGCGGAGCTCTACCGTATTATTCAGGCGACGCCATTGGTCGCCTACGCGAGGTTCTCGCGGAAGTCGACATGAGCGCACCGGAAGATCGGGAGGCGGTACATCGAATTCTCGAGCACGAGGCGATACATCTCGAGACGCTGATGTATCTGTGGCATTGCCTGCCGTTGAATCAGAAACGGTGGCCGGCGGACTATCGACTATTCGTTGACGGCGCGTTACCGATACAAGCGCTCGTCGACATTCCCGGCGGCCCGGCGACGCTCGGTATCACTCGCGACACCGTGCCGTTTGCGTGGGACAACGAGATGCCGGAGTTCACCGTCACCGAACCGTCGTTCCGGATCCAGCAACACGACGTCACGAATGCGCAGTACCTCGATGGATGCAGCGCGTGGGGGGTGCACGATCTGGTCGGCAACGGCTGGGAATGGACGGCGACACCGTTCGCGCCTTTTCCATCAGCGCGTCGTCGGAGGTAGCTGATCTCACCAGCGGATAGAAGAGACCCTCTTCGGTAGTGTCGGCCGGGTCTTACGCAATCCGTATCGAACGACGCGGGCCTCCGATGCAGGCCTTCGATGCAAGCCTTCGATGCAAGCCTTCGATGCAAGCATGGCCTGACAGGATCATTGGGGCTCGTCAGTCGGGCTTCGAGCCTTCGACCTGAATGTACAGCAGAGTTCGGCCGGCTTCGCCCTCGCCGAACTTGCTCCACTTCATGCCGAACTGCGACCAGTTGACCTCGCCCTGGGCGTCGGCGCCGCAGAATTCCTTTCCGGTCATCGGATTCGGAATGCACTTCGTGCTGTTGATCGTGAGCGTCAACGGTTTGGTGACGCCGAGCAGCATGATCTCGCCGACAATCGATTTCGGCACGTCACCTTCGAACTTCAGTTTGCCCTTGTAGGTCGCGGTCGGATATTTCGCGACGTTGAAGAAATCTTCCGAGCGCGCTTTGTCGTCCATCGCATCGAGACCGAAATTGATGCTCGCTGCATCGACGACGATGTCGACACTGCCGGACTTCGCGGCGCGGTCGATGACGATGGTGCCGCTGGTTTTGTCGAACTTGCCGCGCCACACCGAAACGCCCATGTGCGAGAACTCGAAATTGGGATACGTGTGCGTCGGGTCGATCACATAAGTCTCGCTCGCCGCGTACGTGGGACCGGCGAGGGTCGCGATGAGAGCGGCCACGATGAATCGCTTCGTCATTCGAATGCTCCTGGATGCTGCAAAAACGGAAGGCGATTCTAGAGGTGTTTGCGTCTGGCGAGATAGATCGGCGACGTCATGTTGCGTTCGACCCGACCGCCGAACTGCGTCTGCACAATCTCCATCAGCTGGTGCAGCAGACGCGCCCGTTCGGATTCCGGCATGCGCTGGATGTGCGAGAACCCTTCATACAGGCGCCCGACTCGCGGCGTATCGAGCACCAGCGTCCAGCACGTCTGCGCATAGGCAACCGGCTCGAAGGCGCCGTTGCGCGCGAACTCTGCTCCGCGGGCCGCGCGGTCGAGCGCAAACGGAATCGCATCCGGCATGCCGGACGGGCTGATCGCCTGGTTAGTGAAGAGCGGCAATGTCGCTTCGTGGAACGCATCGTCGCGCTCGAGATCCTGGAAGACGTTCCACCACAACGCGACATAGCCGCCCGGCGCGAGCGCGTCGGCAATTTTGTCGAGCGCGGTTTGCGGATCGAGCCAGTGATAGGAGGTGGCAGCGGCAACGAGATCAAATGAGCGCGCGGGTAGCGACACTGCTTCGAATGCGTCGGATATCAGACGCAGATCGGCGCCGGTCGCTTCGCGTAGCGCCGTCAGCATCGGCGCAAAGCGGCGGTCGGGTTCGACCACGCTGATGGGGTTCGCGCCGAGTTCAATCAACCGTCGCGTCGCGACGCCCGGCCCCGCGCCGATCTCGAGCGTCGCCGTGCAGGGCACCAACGCCTGATGCTCGACGAGAAACCGGTAGATCGCTTCCGGATAGGCCGGCCGCGCATCCTCGTACCCTTCCGGATTCAATCCGAAGAGGCTGCGCCCCTCGCTGCGATCAATGAACTCCGGCATCGCGGCATTGTATTCGAGGCGAACTCAGAAGAACGGCGCGCCCTGCAATGCCTGGATGAAGGTGAACGTGGCGCCGGCGGAGTACAGACACGCGACGCCGACGACGAAACCGATCGCGATGCGATGCGGCGTGCGGGCAGGCAGCAGCACCGCGAGCAGCGGCAGCACCTGCATCGCGTGCATGCCGAAAAAATGCGCAACGCGCAGATCGCCACCGTCGCGCGACCATTTCATGAGCCATACGCCATTCGCGTCGCTCTGCGTGCCGCCGACCCAGTGGCTCATGTGTTCGCCGAGATAGCCGCCGAAGCCGCCGCCGAGCACAAACGTCAGCACGAGTCCGACACCCACCGCAAACGCATACGGATTCTGCGTGCCGGTGTGACGCAGGATGACGACACCCATCCACAGGCAGATCGATACCAGTGCAACCGCTCCCGCCCCCATGAAGCCATACATCACCGAATAGAACACGCTGGTGTTGTTGAAGTGCGATGCCTCGCCGCGGGCCGCCTGTAACACGATGTAGAGCATCTCGAAAACCGCGCACACAATCGGCACCAGCGTCAGCCAACGACCTTTGCGCGCCTCGAGATAACCGTTGGGCAACAACGGCGCAAACCAGGCCAGCGTCGCGAAGTACACGGCAATCGACAACGAGAACTTGAACGGCTTCGACCAGACCGATACGCCGTTGAACGTGCGCTCGTCGAACATCGAGAACACCGCGCACGCCACCATCAATGCCGCAAACCCCACGGCCGCCGTCATCCACAACGGATGTCGCTGCATCGCGGAGCCCCAGAGCGTCGACCGTCGCAACGACGCGTTCGGAACCGCCCACTCGGCATTCATGCAACTTGCTCCTTCGCACCGGATTTGAAAGCGCGGCTCGCGTACTTCACGGCGAAGTACAACGCGAGGCCTGCCGGACCCGCCATGAACGTCGCCAGCAGACACGGCACCACGAGCAGGTGGTGCACGCCGTTGGCGCGCGCATCGCTGACTTCCCAGCTGCCGACGAACAGATCGAATGCGAGGTAGTGGATCCACCCTGCCAGCAACAGACCGCGGATGGTGAACAGCGAAGCGACCGCGTCGAGCGTGCCGAATCCGGCGCCGGCCGGCGCGGATGCGTAGTTCGACGCCATCAGGAAGACGTAGATCGCGGCGATGATCAGCGGAATCGCTACTCTCGCCAGCACTTCGACGACGATTCGTTGACCGGGCAACAGGATCAAGCCCGCCCAACCGAGCATCGCGAGCGTGCTGCAGACGGAAAATATCGTTTCGTACATCCGGCGCCCTCTAACTTGACGATGACAAGATAAAGATTGCCGATCGATGTTTCCATTGTCAAGATTAATTCACGTAGAATGCCGGGCATGAAAGCGAAGACGAGCTACCATCACGGCGATCTCAAGGAAGCGCTGCTGTCCGCCGCAGAAAGCGTCCTGCACGATCACGGTCTGCAGGGATTCACGTTGCGCGAATGCGCCCGGCGGGCCGGCGTCTCACACGCCGCGCCGAAGCACCATTTCGGCGACGTGCGCGGAGTGCTCACCGAAGTGGCCGCGCGCGGCTTCCGTCAACTGACGAGGCGTTTGCGCACGAAGCTGCGCGCGGCGCGTGACGATCTCGACGCACAGTTCATGGCCACGGCCGAAGCCTATGTCGGTTTCGCGGAAGCGCATCCCGAACACTTCCGCATCATGTTCCGCAGCGATCTCGTCGACATGCAGTCACCGGTGCTGACGGCCGCCGCGCTCGATACATTCACCGAACTCACCAACGTAATCCGTCGCCAGCGCGGCGAAGCGGATATCGGCGTGGAGTCGCTCGACGCGTGTATGACGTCGACGCAACTGATCAACGACATCCTGATCGGCTGGTGCCACATCCACGGCTATGCGCACCTCAAACTGGAGGGCCAATTGCCGATGATCCCGAAAACGTTGCAGAAGGAAATGCTCGGCTCGGTGAGCCATCGGCTGGCGAATCTGATCAGGTCGCAGGCGTAGCGGGCCGGCCTCGGGCTTACAGCGGATCCGCCGTCGTCGCAGCCATCAACCACTGACCGGCAAGTCCGGCCGCGCGGTGGACCGCGATCTCCCGCACGCGCGCATCGCCAACGACTTGCGCGAACGCTTGCCGCGACGGATATTCGACGAGCGCGACCATGTCGAAATCGACGTCGGACTCGCCGAGCACCATACCCGTGACGCGCCCCGACCAGATCATCCGGCCGCCGCCGCTTTCGACGATTGCGACCATCGCCTTCGCGTATTTCGCATACGCCTCCATGCCGCTCATGCCCACATCCGGCGGATCGGCGCGGTCTTTGAACTTCAGAAGATTCACCATCACGACCGGTCCGGTCTCGGCGCTCGCCAGCAACTCGGCGATCTGCTCTGAATTCGGATACTGGCTGATCTTCATCGTGGCTCCCGGTAGTCGAACGCCACGGTGACTGGCGCAGGGACGCGGCGCAACCGTCGGTTCGTTTCCCCAAAAAGAAAAGGCCCCGCTTTTTGCGGGGCCTCTGAGACTCGACAGAGTCTGCTGTTATGCGGACTTGCGGCGGCGGACGAACGCCAGCGCGATGAGACCCGCACCCAACAAACCGATGGTGCCCGGCTCCGAGACGGCGCGCGCCACCGCGATGCCGTTGTACGAGCTGATCCGGAGGTTGTACGGACCGCTGCCGTCGCTCCACGAGAACGAAGTCCCCTGGTTGACGCCGGAAACCGCTTCGCCGAGATCGAGGTTGTATGCGCCGATCGCTGCGACGTAGCGACCCAAGCCCAGATTCCGATCGATGAACGAGTTGTAGCCCGAGCCGCCGTCGTCGTTGGACTCCAGGAAGTTCGCGAAGGAAACCGAGCTGCTGAAGAGAAACAAGTACGTGTCGAACGAGCTCGACGTCAGCGACAGATCGAAGTAGCCGGCATCGGTTACGTCGAACGAGAAGTACTCGACATCGCCAAACGCCAGGTTGCCCGACGTGTTGATCACGTTGGCGTTGGCCCACATCGGCGCCATCAGCATCGCGGCAACGACTGCTAGATTTCTGAGTTGCTTCGACATTCCGTTTTTCGCCTGCATCAAATTGAACATCACGGCGATTAGTAAGCAGTATCCGTACCAAGCCCGATCCGAATGACGTAAAATACTGATTTATATCGGTAAATAAGAAAATAGAACAAGTGCCGGTGCCTGTCACGATGGCCGTTGTGTAAAGTAATCCGACACGGCGCAGAGGTTTGCCGTCGACCGACGTCAAGCCGATTTCCAACGGGTTGCACATAGCCACACCCACAAAGAGAGGTCATCCATGTCCGCAGCATTGAACGCAGCGCTCGACTATCTGCCGCGCTGGCTCGAATTTCAGGTCGCCGAACTGCAGCAACCAGGCTGTGCCATCGCCGTGGCGCATCGCGGGCGGCTCGTGCTGGAACGGGCGTTCGGAGTCGCCGACCTCGAATCGGGCGCCCCGCTCACCCCGAAACATCGCTTTCGCGTCGCGTCGCATTCGAAATCGTTCACGGCCGCGGGCGTCATGCGGCTGGCAGAGGCACGCAAACTGCGGCTCAACGCGCCCGTTGGAACCTACGTGGCTGGCCTGCACGAACGCATCGCCTCGACGACGTTGCGGCAACTGCTGTCGCATGGCGCCGGCGTGCATCGCGACGGCCGCGACAGCGGACAATGGGATCTGCGCAGGCCGTTCCTCCACGCGGCCGAGTTGCGCGCCGATCTGCGCGCGCCGCCGACGCTCGAACCCGAAGCACGCTTCAAGTACTCGAACCACGCATTCGGCTTGCTCGGGCTGGTCATCGAATCCGTCACCGGTTCGCCGTACGCGAAGTGGATACGCCGCGAAGTGATCGAACCCGCGGGGCTTTCGTATACACAGCCCGACGCGCCGGTCGCCTCGCGTACATTGATGGCCAACGGCCACACCGCGCGCTCGACGCTCGGGCGCCGCCACACGCTCGGCCGCGATCTACCGACACATGCATTGGCCGCTGCCACCGGTTTCGTCAGCACCGCCGGCGATCTCGCGCGCTTCTTCAGTCAACTGGATCCGCGCTCCGATTCGAAACTGCTCAGCGTCGCCAGCCGTCGCGCGATGACACGCGTCCATCGCGAAATTCCCGGACTTCCGCCGGGACGCGAATACGGCCTCGGCATCATTCGCGGCCGGCTCGGACGGACACAATGGTTCGGTCACTCCGGTTCGTTCCCGGGTTATCTCTCCCGGACGTGCGTGCTGCCTGCCGAGGAGTTGGCGTTCAGCGTGTTGACGAACTCGATCGACGGACCCGCCCAACAGTGGGCCGATGGGGCGATCGACATCTTCAGAACCTTCGCGCAGCGTGGTGCGCCGACCGGCTCGACGCGTCGCTGGACCGGTCGCTGGTGGAATGTCTGGGGCGCATGCGACCTCGTGCCGGTGGGCGACCGCGTCTTGGTAACGCGGCCGAGCCTGACGAGTCCATTCGTCGGCGCCAGCGAACTGACAGTGCGCGGCGATGTCGGGCGGATCACTCAGGCCGATGGATTTGCCACCTTCGGCGAGTCCGCCCGCTTGCTGCGCGACCGGCGCGGCCGCGCGACCGAACTCTGGCTCGGCGGCGCGCAGTTCGATGCCGACAGGCGCGCGCTGAAGCAACGAATCGACGGCGCCCGCCGCACTTGAACGCGTACTTGAACGCAGGAACGGCCTGACACACCATCGAAGCATGTTGTATCGGATGTACCAACCGCCTGCGCCGCTCGATCGCTTCATCGAGAACTTCTGGTATTGGGAAGGCGAGCCGCTACCACATCGGAAAGAGTTGATCATGGCGAGTGCCGTGGTAGGGCTGCTGGTCAAACTCGACGAGGATGAGTTGCGCCACTACGACGGCGAACGCTTCGACGTCCTGCATCGTTCGCGCGGCATTGCATTGAGCGGACCGAGTACGTCGCATTTTGCAATCGATGCGGTGCAGACGAAGATCATGGGACTGCAGTTCAGGGCGGGCGGCGCCTACCCCTTCTTTGGACCGTCTGCGCGCGTCTTGTGCAACGAGCACGTCGCGCTGGAAGACATCTGGGGCGTCGACGCCGGGCGGCTACATCATCAACTGGTCGAAGCGCCATCGGTGGACACGAAATTCCGCGTGCTGTTCGATGCGATGGTTGCGCGCCTGTGCCGGCCGTTGCAGCGCCATCCTGCCGTGGCGCTCGCGCTCGCGCGGTTCAACTGCGCGCCGGACATGGCGCGCGTCGGTGTGGTCGCCGCCGAGTCGGGGCTGAGCCGACGTCGATTCATCGAAGTGTTCGTCGAAGAGGTCGGCTTTACGCCGAAACTTTATCTGCGCCTGCAACGCTTCAAGCGGGTGTTGCAAGGCGTCTACGGCGCAACCCACGTGGATTGGGCCGAGATCGCCTATCTCCACGGCTATGCCGACCAACCGCATTTCAATCGCGAATTCCGCGAATTCTCCGGCCTGACGCCGTCTCAATATCTCGCTCAGCCCGGTCAGGGACCGGGACACGCCCAACTCGCCGAATCACACTGACGGCGGAACATTTGTTCAAGCATTCGTCCGTCGTGCGGCGCAATCTGGTTCGTGTCACATCGACCGAGCAACCACGATGAGTGCATTCGATCCCCTCGAGACATTTGTTCAGCTCGCCGACGGTCCGGATGCATTGCCGCTGGCCGTCACGCCCGACTTCTGGCAGATGCTCGAAACGCGCAGCGACCTGCACGGCGGGCGATTGGTCAGCGCGTATCGGTTCACCGAGGACTGGACGAGTTGGGAGCGCCATCCGGCCGGCGATGAATTGGTGATTCAGATCAGCGGCGCGATCGATTTCGTGTTGCAACAACCCGACGGTGAACAGGTCGTGCCGCTGCGCGGCCGCGCAGCGGTGGTGGTGCCCATCGGGGTGTGGCATACGGCGCGCGTGCTCGAACCGAGCGAAGCCATCTTCGTGACGCGCGGCGAGGGTACGGAGCATCGTCCCCGCGACAGTGATGAATAGCCGCGCCGTATACCTATATGCTTGGCACCGGACTCAACAAACGAGCGTCGAGCCGACATCATGACCATCCCACAGTTCTCTCACGCAGAGCGTCCCTCGGAGATCGCTCACGCCCTCAACGAGGCAGGTTGCGTGGTCGTCACGGGGCTTCTGAATGCGGCCGATCGCACGGCGGTTCGCGACGAACTCACGCCGTACATGACGAGAGTGAAGGTCGCGGACGACGATCCCGCAGCCTTCTATCCCGGACTCACTCGTCGAACGAGCGCGCTCGTCGCAAGGTCCGAGACGGTCGGCCGCATGGTGCTTCACGATCGATCGATCGGACTCTGCGATCACTTCCTGACACCCAACGGCGAGTTCGGTTATCAGCTGCACGTGACCGCCGCACTCGATGTCGGGCCGGGGGCTCGTGCTCAAGTGCTGCATAGAGAGCACGACGCCTACACGTTCTTTCCACATCCGCGGCCGAATCTGATCGTTGCAAGCATGTGGGCCATCACCGACTTCCGCGCAGACAACGGCGCGACACTTCTGGTTCCAGGCAGCCACGCGTGGCCGGCGGATCGACGCGCCACGCCCTCGGAAATCGTCGCGGCCGAAATGTCCGCCGGTTCGGTTTTGTATTGGCTCGGCGGCACGCTTCACGGTGCCGGTGCGAACACGTCGCAGGACTGGCGCTACGGCGTCATCCTCACGTATTCACTCGGCTGGCTACGGCAAGAGGAGAACCAGTACCTGGACGTGCCGCCCGAAATCGCAGGGCGTCTTTCCCCGGCATTGCGGGACATCATCGGCTACAAGATGCATTCGGGACTGGGGTTCTCTCTGAATCGCGACGTCGGCGTTCGCCCCGACTAGAAGCCGCCATCGCGTCCGCGCTGGATGCCGATCATGCGGGTTGGAAGAGCTCGACGAGGTTCCCCGAAGGGTCCTGCAGCAGGATCTGCTTGCCGCCCGGTCCTTTGATGATGTCGTTGCGGAATTGCGCACCGGCGTCCCGGAGACGGGCGACTTCAGTCTCGATGTCGTCGACGAGAAGGTGGATCCGGTTCCAGCCGCCGGGTCCAGGCTTGGTGCCATCCGGCATCGGCCGCCCCGCGGAGCTGGTAGGTCCGCTGAGCAGGAGCCGCAGGTTGCCGCGCTTCACATCGGCGAACGCGGGCGGAAAGCTGGTCTGCAATTCGAAGTCGAGGAACTTCGTATAGAAGGCGATGGCTCTGTCGACGTCGTCGACCATGTAGCGGACGTTCACTATCTCAGTTGGTTTTGTCATGGCTTCTTCCTTTCACTTCGGTGGGCGGACGTTCGATCGGTGAGTGCCGCGAGCAGGAATCCGATGCGCGAATCCAGCTCCGCGGCTGTCTGCTGGAAGATCGGGTAATTGAGGTTGTTGTCGACCTGGCCGGCGGCAGGGTCGGGGATACTCCAGTGAACGGTCTCGGGCTGATGCGGAAACGCGGGACACACCTCGCGCACCCGATCGCACAGGCTGATCACCCAGTCGAAACGTTGGTCGCTGAAAACGTCCAGATGCTTCGAAGCGTGACTCGTCAGGTCGATGCCGTGCTCGCGCATCACCTTCACCGCGTTGGGGTGCAGCGGCTTGGGATGGCTGCCGGCGCTGCAAGCCTCGACGGCACCACCCGAACGGGCCTGCACCAGCGCCTCGGCCATCTGTGAACGAGCACTGTTGCCCGTGCACAAGAACAGAATCTTCGCCTTGCGCGGCCCGGCACCGCGTCGTGACGCCGACACCCTCACCGTACCCGATCCAGCAACGCCTCGTGACGGCGCCGTTAGACGAAGGCCAGGGTGGAGAGCCGCGCCGGTGGCGGACATCAGTTCGCTCACTCGAGTCAGATCGACCGTGTAGTAAGCGTCCCGGCGATCGGCCGAGCTGCGCCGCGCCGACACCAGACCGGCATCCCGCAGCTTGCCCAAGTGGTACGAAACCAGGTTCTGCGGCTCGCCGATCAGGCCGGTCAGCTCGGACACCATGCGGTCGCTGCGTGCCAGCTCGCCCAGTAGCCGCCAGCGCAGCGGATGCCCCGCTATTCGCAGGAACTGCGGCGGGGCCGGGCCAGGGCGAAGCTCAGACGTATCCATACACAGGTGGGCGTTCAGCGACATCCGCCGCAGATTACATCTATCTGTATGGATGCATCTTCGCACATTGATCCATATCGGCCAAACGACCTCGTACACTCCTGCGCGTCGTTCAGCCGATCTGCGGGTTCCGTTGATGAAGCACCTGAAACTCTGCGCTCTCCTTTTCATGCTGACTCCAGCTGTCCCTCTCCACGCGCAGTCGATAAACGAATGGGTTGAATCCGTCTGTGAAGACTGCGCGACGCACGTAGAAACGCAGACGGGTGTGTACATCCTGGAAAAAGGCGAGGAAGCCTTGATCGGTCGAGCATGGTTGACGATGCATGCAGCCAAATCGATCGATGTGCAGTACTTCATCTGGAGTACAGACAACATCGGCGTACTTGCCGCCGAACAGTTGCTGAAGGCTGCTGACCGCGGTGTTTCGGTTCGCGTGCTCGTCGATGATTTTCTGATCGATGCGGAAGACCGCACCCTTCTGTTGTTGTCAGCGCACCCGAATGTACAAATCCGAATCTACAACCCTGAAGCTGTCGTCGGCGTGGGTACCTGGGACAGGCTGAAGAACTCGGTCACGGGATTCCGCGACATCAACCAACGCATGCACGACAAGACGGCCATTTTCGACGGCGCCGCCGGCATCACCGGCGGCCGCAATATGGCCGCCGAATATTTCGACTTCAATCATGAATTCAACTTCCGCGACCGCGACATACTCATGCTGGGATCTGCGGTGCGGGACATGCAGGAACACTTCAATGAATTCTGGGAGAGCGATTTCGCAGTCCCCGTGGAGAAGATCCTCGAGGATGAGCGCGGCGCTATCTCCCGCGAAGATGTCGCGCGCCGGTCTGCGGAGCTGCACGCCTATGCCGCCGATCCAGCGAACTTCGAACCGGAAATTCGGCAGGCCATCGAAGCGACTCCCCAATACTTCCCGGCGCTCATGCAGGCGATGGTATGGAGCGAGGTTCGATTCATCAGCGATGTGCCGGGCAAGAATGACGGGGAGTCCGGTCTGCGCGGTGGCGGCAGATCGACGGATGAGTTGATCAATGCCGTAAAGGCGGCCAAGAAATCCATCCTGATTCAGTCGCCGTATCTCATATTGCCGGAGGGTGGCATCGAGCTGTTTGCGCAACTCGTCAGGCAGGGTGTCAAAATTCGGATATCGACCAACTCGCTCGCATCGACAGACAACATTCCGGCCTTCGCCGGCTACTCATCGCAGCGTAACGATCTGCTGGATGCCGGCGTCGAGATCTACGAGTTCAATCCGGATCCGGCAATCCGTGACCAACTGATCGAGCACTATCCGCGACTCGCCCAATATGCTCCGATCTTCGCTTTGCACGCCAAAAGTATGGTGATCGACGACGAGACTATCTTCATCGGAACATTCAATCTCGATCCGCGATCAACGAACCTGAACACCGAAGTAGGGGCGCTGATCGAAAATCACGAACTGGCCCGCCAGCTCAGCGCGAGCATCGAGCGTGATATTCGGCCCGAGAACAGCTGGCGTACGACGGCTGACTTCAATCCCGACTCGCAGGTTAGTTTGGGCAAGCGATTCAAGGTTTGGATGTTTCGACTGCTGCCTGTCGAACCGGTGCTATAGGAGCTGCGTATGCGAATTTATAACGTGCTGGGTTTTACGATACTTGCGATGCAGCTGCTGATATCGGCGATTCTGGCGCCGCCGTGGCTCGGGCCGTATTGGGGAATGGCTGTCGGCTTCGCGTATTTGTTGGCGTCGTGGCTTTCCGGCGGGCTTTATCTTTCCGACATGATCCACTTGGGAATCGCGCACCGGGCGTTGGACTACAAAGACTGGTTCATCAAAACGGTGACGCTGGTCAACAACACCTTCTTCGTCTACGTCGATCCCGTGAGTTGGGTCAATCGCCACCGGCTGCATCATAAGTTTTCCGACCACGCCGGCGACCCCAACAAGCTGGCCTCCGACGGTTTTTGGCGAACGTTGTATCGCTGCCTTTTTCCCTACCCGTGCACGGACGACATGGCGAACGACGCCATCCTCAAAACCTGGCCGTTCCGCTTGGTCTCGCATCCCCTCTTTGTAGTTGTCTCGCCGATTCTGAGCTGCGGGCTCTTGTGGTTGTTGGTTCGCGACTGGGCGTTCGCGATCGGGGTTTGGCTCGGCGTCCGGATTTTCGCGCTATGGGTGAACATGGTGCAGAACTATTGGACGCACGACCGCCGCTGGGGCTCGCGGCGTTATGACGTTCCGGAAGACAACGCGATGAACATCGGCGACTGGCTGCCGGTGATGGCGACGTTCAGCGCGTGCTGGCAAAACAACCATCACCGCTATCCGCATCTGCTACGGACCACCCACGATGAAGCCGAATTCGATTTCGGCTATTACACGGTCCGAACCATGAATGCGTTGGGGCTCGTGCAGGCATCCAAGACAGGCGTGCACAGGCCCAACGACCTGGCGCTGGCGCAAGTCACGCTCTGACGGCGGGTTCCTTCCGTTTGAACGGCGCGGCGAACTGCGCGAAAAACCCGGCCGGCACCGAATGACCGACCAGACCGTATTGGTCCGGCCAGGCGTCCTTCGGCAGGTGATACGTTCCGAACAGACGATCGATGAAAGGCAGGTGGATCGCGAAGTTCACGTCGACCACGTCGGGATGCGCCGCGTGATGCCAGTGGTGATAGCGTCCCGTCACGACGTACGGCTCGAGCCAACGCACGCGCGGACGGAAGTCCGTGTGGCAGAACGTGGCGTGAAACGAGACGAAGATGAGGTAACCGGCCATCGCGCTCTGCGAGAAACCCAAGAGAGTCATGGGGATCAGGATCAAACCGCGCGTGATCAGAATGTCGACGAAGTGCGACCGCGAACCGGCGATCCAGTCCATCGTCTTTATGGAGTGATGGATCGAGTGGAAGCGCCACAGGAACGGGATCTTGTGAAACGCCAGGTGAGTGGCGTACTGCGAAAAGTCCGCCACGACGATCGCCATTGGCAACTGCACCCATAGAGGCAAACTGCCAACGGTCTCCATCAGCGCCGGAATCGCCAGCCATTTGGAGGCGTACGTTGCGGGCAGCAACATCACGAAGGTGATCAGTTGCGCGGGTAGATGAGTCGACACGAAATAAAATGCATCCGTAGTCCATTCAGGCCGAAACGTCCCCTGCCCGGGATGCAGCGGCCAAAGCCGCTCGACCGGCACGAACACGAGCGTCATCACCAGCAGGTCGAGCAAGAACCAGTCGAGGCCGACGCCGATTTTCGACCCGACTTCCTCGGGTAGCGGCGCGCTTGCGCCGCCGAGCAGCACCGCAATCAGCCCGAGACCGGCGCCGGTCAGGCCCAGCATCCTGCGTTCCCGCAGGATCGCAGAGATGGCGCCGAGCACGAGCGCGGCGGCGATGGTCGCCTGAATGATCACCCGCATGATGTGGACCGGATAGAGAGAGCGCGCTTCCGGAAGCGTCAGCGCCGACGGAAACAGCAGCACGAGCACGCCGCCCACGCCGAGCATTCCGAAGAACACCGATGCCACGCCGCTGACCCAGCCACTACCAATGTGGGTGGGCTCCGAATCACCGAACAGTCTCTTGAAAAAAGCATCGGACACTGCCGTTCCCCGGAACCATGACTTACTGAGTGTCTAACAAGGCCCCGGATTTGCAAGCGGTGGGGCCGCAGATCAAACACCGGTTCCGGAAGCAGATGTGACCGTGTCGAGGAATCGCTACATGCGGACGGTCATCTCCAACCCACCCTCGAACGGCAACGTCATCGTGCGCAGGCGGTTCTTCGGATCGGCGATGTAGTCGAAGTAGTCAGCGTAACCTCCGCGCGCCTGAATGGTATTGTCGGCGATGATGATGGCGCCTACGCGCAGATGCGGGGAGACGTTTCTGACCGCCGGCATTACCGCGTCGGTCCAGATGTCGAGCAGCATGAAATCCACCGGGCCGCCGATGACCTTCAGCGTCTGGGCAAGATCGCCTTCGCGCAGGTCGATGTATTCGCTGAGGCCCGCGGCGGCGAAGTTGGCGCGCGCGACTTTTGCCTTCGACGGCTCGTATTCGGTGGCGATCACGGTGCCGCCGCCGTTGTCTCTGACCGCGGCCGCGAGGTAGAGCGTAGAGACGCCGAACGACGTGCCCGCCTCCACGACGCGCTTGGCGCCCAGCGCGCGGCACAGCGCGTAGCAGTACTCCGCCTTGTCTTTCTCTAACGCCACCATCTTGTCGCGGAAAAACGCATGAGTTTCGTCGTCCATGCGCTTCCAATCGAGCGAGCCCTCGCGAGCGCGACGGCCGAAGTAGTCGGCCATTGCGCCCGACTGACCTTCGCTTTGCGCGTGCAGCGCGGCGAGGAGCGCTTCCAATCTGGGATCGTTCAGGATGCTCATTGCTCGGTCCTCAGTGTCGAGATAGAAAATGTTGCCATCCAGGTCGGCGAACAACGCCATGTAGCCGCCCCAGGGTTGTTTCGTTGGCGGCATCGTGAACCTCACCTCTTTGGCGTACAGCTCGCGATGGGCAGCGTCGCCGCGCCGTCCGAAGACGTGATCCGCCTCTGGCCGGAAGGGCCACCCACGACGCTTGCGGGCGTGGGTCCCGAGATCGAATTCCGCGGACCCGTCGGCACCGTTGGCGACGCGGCGATGCTGCGCAATGTATCCGAGACGACGCTGACCGTGTTCCGGCCCACGAACGGCAAGCCCAACGGCATCGGCGTGATCGTGTGCCCCGGCGGCGGCTGGCGCATCCTGGCGTGGGAGCATGAACGGCTCGATGTCGCGCGCGCGGCACCGCTCGCCTTCGTCGCGGCGATCTATGGGAGCGAAACGCTGGGGCGGCCCATACCGAAGGATGTCCCGCCGCTATTCACCTGCATCGCGCAGGACGATGTGCTGCTGTATCGCGTGGTCGAGGGTCTTTATTCCGACTGGACCGACGCCGAACG
>JANLUG010000737.1:0-2654 GCA_031363335.1 Gammaproteobacteria bacterium | reverse complement strand
TTGCGTGCCGCGATCGCGCGCTTTCCGGATTCGAGCATCGACATCACGAGTTTCACGCGCGAGCGCGACCGCGCCCTCGTGCACGTGGTCGGTGATCGCAACCCCGGAGTGTTCTACGAATACGACGCACGCGACGGCTCGTTCAAGCATCTGCTGACGGCGCGTCGGTGGCTCGATCCCGATCGACTCGCGAGCGTCGCACCGGTTTCGATCACCGCGCGCGACGGACAGATCTTGCAGGGCTATCTGACGCGTTCGGCCGGATCGAGCGGCGCGGGACCGCTGATCGTGATGCCTCACGGCGGCCCATTCGGCGCCAAGGACGCACCGTTGTTCGACGAGGTCGCGCAACTCTTCGCGCACTATGGGTATGCGGTGCTCACGGTGAACTACCGAGGCTCGCCGGGATACGGCACCCGGTTCCGCGCGGTCGGCTTCGGGCAATGGGGCGGCCTGATTCAGCGCGACATCGCCGACTCAACGCGCTGGGCCATCGGCAGCGGGATCGCCGACCCGAAACGCATCGCAATCTTCGGTATCAGCTTCGGCGCCTACGCGGCCGTCATGAACGCGATGCTGGAACCCGATCTCTACCAATGCGCGGTGGGCATTTCCGGTGCGTACGATCTGCCGTTGATGTTCGAATCCGGCGACGTGCGGCAGCGGACCACGGGACTGTCGTTCATGCGCCAAGCAATCGGCGACGACCGCGCCTCGCTGGCTGCCAATTCGCCGGTACAAAACGCGGCCCGTATCAAAGTGCCGCTGTTCATCGCGCACGGCCGACTCGATATACGCACGCCGGTCGAGCATGCGCGCGAATTGCGCGACGCGATGGCGGCGCAGGGTCGCCCGGTGGAATACCTCGAGAATGCGCACGAAGGGCACGGCTTCTCCAACGTCGACAATTGCACCGAACTCTACGAACGGGTGCTCGCGTTCGTCGGCCGCTACCTGGCCGTGCCGGCTCCGCTAACGCAGTCGCCTGTCGAGCGCTGAACCGCGCGAGTCGTTTTGCTTGCCGAATGTGCGGCGATGGGCATAGCCTCAGCCTCTGCGTCCATGATCGTGGTCGACAAGTGGCAACGCACACCTCGATGCAACACAACACCGTTCGCCTCGCGCTGGCGACGCTGGTACTGCTTTGTACCGGAAGCATCGCGGCATCCACCCACACCGCCTATTCCTTCAACGCCGACGATCAGTTTCTGACGCGATCCACCGACTATCCCCGCTGGGCCGCGCTCGTTACCCGCCACTCTGCGCAATCGCTCGAAATCGACGCCTGCATCGACGATGCCGCGAAATGCCCGCGCGTGCTCAAGGGCTACCGCGAGATCGAGATCGCCGGGCGCGATTTGTCGGCCGAGCGCAAGATGAATCTCGCCAACAGATTCATCAATGCGCGGCGCTGGGATATCGAACCGCGCCGCGACGACGATTGGCGCACGCTCGAAGATTTCCTGCAGCTCGGCGGCGACTGCGAAGATTTCGCAATCGCAAAGTACTTCGTGCTGCGTCGGCTCGGCTTCCCGATCGACGATCTACGCGTAGCGATCACCTGGGATTCGCGCGTGCAGGATTACCACGCCGTCACGGTCGTGCGCCTCGACAGCTCCGTGTTCGTGCTCGATGTCGACGGCGGCCCGCGGCGCCGCCAGGACGACTACCGGTTCCTGTTCTCGATCAACGAAAACGGCATCTGGGATCACGCCGCCGGCGCGCACCGGCACAGCCACTCGACTGACACCATCCAACGAGGAGCACAACAGCTATGAAAAGACCGATTCTCGCAGCAGTAGCGATTTCGCTGGCGTCGATCGCCGCCGCCGAACAACCGATCGTCCGCAGCGACACCGCGAACAGCGCCGTTGAGGCGCGCCTCGACGCGCTGGAGAAGATCAACGTGACGGCCTACAAAGCGCCGCAGGCAGCCGACGTCAAAGACGCGGGCGTGGACGCAATTCTCGCGAAGGCCGCTCAGGCGGAACAGACCGCCAACGCCGCCGAGTAACTGCTTCACTCGAGGTCGAGAATCCGCTTCGAACCTTCGTTGCGATTCCAGCCGTAACGGAGCACCGACGATGGCTGCGTATGCCGATCTCGAATCTCGTCTCAAGCGCGCGATCCGCCGCCATACTCGTCGACGAAGGGTTGCTGTCGCTCGATACGCCGATCGTCGAATACCTGCCCGAGTTTCGGATCGCCGACGCGACCACGCGCCGCGGCGTAACGGCGCGCCACCTGCTGTGCCACACGTCCGGCGATGCAGCGGCAGCAGGTGCGACTGCAGAAACACACGCCGTCCGCCATGACGGGTTGGGGGCTCGGCTGGATACTGCTGAATTTCGACGGCCACAAGGTGATCGGCCACGACGGCGGCAGCATCGGCCAGTATTCGTTTCTGCGTGTCTCGCCGGAGAAACGCGTTGCGGTTGCAATGCTCACCAATGGCGGCGATCGCGTTCATCGATCGACAGAGCGCCGTATTCAACTCAGGCAATCCGCAACTCGACCGGAATACGGCGCTGTTCTGCGACCTCGTCGACAATCGTTATGCGTTCATGCAGGTGGGGTTGCGGCAGTATCGGCGCGTCGACTGAGCGACGCGGTTCAATCGCGGGCAATCACCACAACGTCTTCGCCATCACGCC
>JANLUG010000722.1:0-8426 GCA_031363335.1 Gammaproteobacteria bacterium | reverse complement strand
GGTGCGCCGGACCGTCTCGCGCCTGGACGGCGCGAGGCGAGCGCCAGGGATGGCTGTCTTGCGTGTCCGGCGCACCGACCCTCCGCCGCTCGACCCCTTTCGAAGTCTGCGTCGCTCGCCTTCATCGAAGTCTGCGTCGCTCGCCTCCGACCGAAGTCGAGTTCGCAGGACACCCAATCGAAGTCGCGCTGACGCCAGCAACGATTCCCGAGTAGCATCGAGCGAGGGAGAGGGGGAACTCGCCGATGCATCAAGAAACCGCTGCGCTGCGGCTGACACAGTATTGGCCGCGACGCTACACGCTGGTGTTGTTGTCGTTCGGCGCCGTGTTCATCTGCTATATGGATCGCGTCAACATCTCGGTCGCGATCATTCCGATGGCCGCAGAGTTCGGTTGGAACCCCGAGCAGCAGGGTCAGGTGCTCGCCGCCTTCTTCGTCGGTTATCTCGCCACACAAATACTCGGCGGCCGGCTGGCCGACCGCTTCGGCGGCAAGGTCGTGCTCGGCATCGGCGTACTGTCGTGGTCGCTGTTCACGCTGATCACACCGGTCGCGGCACTGGGCGGCTTTGCGGCCTTGTTGGCCGCGCGCATCGGCATGGGCATCGGCGAAGGCGTCACGTTTCCCTCGATCTACAGCCTGTTCGGCCGCTGGCTTCCGAAGGCCGAAAGCGCGCGCGGCATCGGTGTGATCTTCTCGGCGATTCCGCTCGGCAGCGTCTTCGCGCTGCTCGTCACGCCGATCATCGTCATCAAATGGGGCTGGCACTGGGCGTTCTATTCATTCGGCGCGGTCGGCGTGGTGTGGTGGTGGTTCTGGCACAAGAACATCACCGCGCAACCGGATCTGCATCCGACGATCGGCGCGCACGAACGCGCCGAACTCGGTGAAGCCATCGTCGTGGCCGAATCGTCGCGGCCGCCGACGCTGCGCGAACTGCTCAGTTGCGCGCCGGTGTGGGCCATCATCGTCGGCCATTTCTGCACGAACTGGGGCGGCTACGTGCTGCTTGCGTGGATGCCGACGTACATCACCCAGGGTCTCGGCGTCGACTTCGCGTCGGTGGGCATCTTCGCCGTGATTCCGTCGATGTGTTCGTTTCTGTTCCTCAACGTCGCCGGCTGGTTCGCCGACCGGCTGATTAAACGCGGCTGGGATGTCACGACGGCGCGCAAAACGATGCAGACGATCGGCTTCGGCGGCGCCGCAACGACGCTGATGTTCGTCGGCTACATTCACGACGCGCCAACAGCCATTGCGTTGATGTCGGTCGGCAGCATTCTCGGCGCGTGCGCGGCCGGCGGCTTCGGCGTCAACCATCTGGACGTCGCACCGCGCTACGCAGGGGTGTTGATGGGGCTTTCGAATACCGCCGGTACGCTGCCCGGCATCATCGGCGTCTACGTCAGCGGCTTGATTCTGAATATGACGCACTCGTGGACGCTGGTGTTTCAGGTCGCCGCCGGAATTTATCTGTTCGGCATGGTTTTTTATCTGATCTTCGCGAGCAGCAAGCGCCTGTTCGACTGAAACGGCGCCGTCAGACGGACACGATCGGAAACGTCACGGTGAACTCCGCGCCGGGTTCGCAATTGCGAACATCCACTGTGCCCCCCATCGCAGCCGTCAGTTCGCTGACGAGCGCGAGACCGATCCCGGTACCGGTTGTCTCACGGGTCAACTCGTCCTCACCCCGGTAGAACAGCTCGAAAATCCGTTTCAGGTGCTGCGGCGCGATGCCGGGACCGAAATCACGCACACGGAATGCCACCTTCCCGCTCGTGGCTGCGCAGCCGATCTCGACGACCTTACGCGGCGCGCGTGCAGAGAACTTCAGCGCGTTGTCGACCAGGTTGATCAGAATCTGCACGAGGCTGTCGGCATCCACGTCAATACTCGCGTCGCCTGCGCCGGGTTTGCGCACGATGTCGAGGCGGAAGCCCGCCTGCTCCACCTGCGAAGTGATTTTCGATTCGACGAGGCTGAGCAGTTCCGACACCGTCGCCGATTTGACGTCGAGCTGATCGCCGTTGCGCGTGAGCCGCGCCAGGCGCAGTACGTTTGCGATCAACCGCGACAGCCGTTCGCTCTCGTGGAAGATGAAGTCGTAGTACGTCTTCTTTTTCTCTTCGGTCGCCCATCCGGCGCGCAGGATTTCGCCATACATCCGGATCGACGTCAGCGGCGTCTTCAATTCGTGGCTCACGGCCGCAACGAAATCCTGCTGCTGGCGCGTCAGGTCGATCTGCGCCGCCGCGAATCGATACACCACGACGAAGCCGCCGAGCAATACCAGCGCCAGCACGAACGTCGCCCATGCGACGATCCGTCCACCGGGACCGACGGGCAGATTCGAAACGCTGAAGATCAGCTCCAGGTCGTTCAGCGGCGCCGATAACGGCGCGCGAAACAGCAGTTCGCCGTTCAGCTGCGGTATCGCGTATCCGGAAACACGCGACGCGCCGGTCGCGCCGATCAGGTCGCCGCGATACGCGACGGTCAGATCGCTCATTTGCGACAACGCCGTTTCGAGAAACGGCGCATCGATCAGACCGTCGATGAGCTCTTTCTGCGCGAGAACCGCCCCCTGAATCAGCCGTTGGCCATCGAGCCAGACCTTACGGAACAACACGAAGTGGTCCGCATCGAGCCGGCTGAACACGAACGGATCGAGCTCGCCGTGGAACATTCTGACGCGCGACTCCGGAGCCGCATTTGCCGATGCGCCCGCAGCCTGCGCAGCCGCAACCATCGGAACGGCGGCCTGTTCTTTTCGCGCGACGCGTGGTTCCTCCGCGATCTCTTTCGCAACCGCCGCCGGCGCAGGACGATCGAGTTCGAGCGCGCGCTGTTCCAACTTGGAATCGAGCTTGAGGTCTTCAACGCGACCGAGCGAGCCGACTGTCTTGAACAGCTGAGCAGCCGGCTTTGCCGGCGCGGTTTCGGATTCACTCAGTCGATCGAAAACCGCCTGTCCGGTTTCATCCTTCGGCAGGCTCTTCTTCTCGCCCGCCGATGCCTTGTCGCGCGAGTCGCGCCGCGCATCGGTGCTCGACTGTGGTGCGCCCAATAGCCCGAGCACCCGCATTTCGAGCGCGCGCCGCTGCGCCGCCTCAACCGGCGCGACGCCGTAGGCCGTCGGATCGACGCCCGCCGGCAACAGCGGCGTGCTAAAAGAGCCGTCGGCATCGATCTGGAAATACGACAGCAATCCCGGAATCGATGCATCCACCGGAAAGTTCGCCAACACCGAACGCTGCAGAAAGTTCGCGCGCGCTTCGCCTTGCACGACCAGAAAGCGATAGTCGGTGAGCGAACGGGCTTCTTCGGTCGAGATCAGTTTACGAACGCGCGTGTCGATGCGACTCGCCAGTTCCTCCGCGAGCACGCGGTGCTGATAGAACGCCTCCGTCGTGAGCCGGCCGAACGCGTGAGACACGAGTACGCCGGTTGGAATCACCAGCGCCGCGAAGAACCCGGCAAGCACGAACCGCAGGCGCCTCTTCTCGGTACCGCGAGTAACGCGATCAGCCATCGCCGATCAACCGATAGCCGGCACCGCGCACGGTGATCAGATACACCGGCTCCTTCGGATTCGCCTCGATCTTGCGACGCAGCTTCGCGATGTGAATGTCGACGGTGCGCGTCTCGATGTCGGCGTGCTTCGCGTAGCCCCACACTTGCGACAGCAATTCGTCGCGTGGTACGGCTCGCGACGGGCTCGCGTGCAGATACTGCAACACCTCCATCTCGCGGCGCGTGAACGCGAGCGCCTGTGAGCCGCAACGGCCCGACAGGTTGCGCGTATCGATCTCGATGTCGTCGCCCAGCCGGATGTGCGCCGCCAGTTCTACTACGGCGCGCGAACGGCGCAACACGGCCTCGATACGAAGCACGAGCGCCGCGATCGAGAACGGCTTGGCAACGTAGTCGTCGGCGCCGAGCGAGAGTCCGCGGATGATGTCGTCGTCCGCGACCTTCGCGGTCAGCATGATGATCGGTTGATCGCGATCCTGTTTCCGTATCGCATCGCAGATGTCGAAGCCACTCACGCCCGGCAACATCACGTCGAGGATGATCAGGTCGTATTTGCCGCTCAGCGATCGCGTGAGACCGTCGCGCCCGTCAGCCGAACCATCGACCTCGTAGCCGTGATACACCAACACGTCGATCAAGCCGCTGCGGATCGCGGCTTCGTCTTCGACGACGAGAATGCGCAACTTCTGCTTCATCGAAGCAGATTAGCAGCGACGTGAGCGCCTGTGTGCGGTGCGGTGTGTAAAGTTCAGGTAAAGCGCGACGTGACGCGCAGGCAGCGTGGGGCGATCAGATCTTCCCGGTGATGTAGTTCTCGAGTTGCTCGATGACGAACTGCTTTTGCGAGACCAACGCATCGACGAGGTCGCGGATCGACAGGATGCCGATCAGCTGTGTGCCGTCCATCACAGGCAGGTGGCGGATACGTCGTTCGATCATCAGCGCCATACATTCCTCTATGGTCTGTTCGGGCCGAACGAACAGCACGCTGCGCGTCATGATTTCGCTGACCGATGTCTCTTTCGCGGTGCGCCCCTCGAGAACGACGTTTCTCGCTACGTCGCGTTCCGTGACGATACCGACCATATCCTCACCGTCGAGCACGAGGACCGCACTGATGTTGTGCTGCACCAGTTGCTCCACCACGTCGAAGACGCTGTTCGTCTTACGAACGAATTTCAACGCGCCGGTCTTGCGCTTCAGAAGGTCACGTACCGTCGTTTGCATTGCATCACCCAAGGACTCGACCCCGGCCGAGTCTGTCACCGCATAGCGCGCCCGTAAAGCGTCCGTCATCGCTCGTAAATTTCAGGTAAAGCGGAGTGATTCCGTTTTACAGAACCCCGTCTTTTTCGCTGCCAACGCTGCCGGCACTCTGCTCCGCGTCGATCACACGCGACCACGCAAGGAGACTTTTATGGCCCTGATGACCCGAATGAGCCGGTTGTTCACCGCGGACCTGCACGCGGTGCTCGACCGTCTCGAAGAACCCGACGTGCTACTGAAGCAGGCGATCCGCGAAATGGAAGACGAACTCGCATTGCGCGAACACCGCATTCGTATGCTCGACCACGAGCGCGAGCAGTGTTCGCGGCAAGCGACCGACATCGATCGCGAACTGGCGCGAACCGCGGAACAGCTCGACGTCTGCTTCGCGTCAGGCGAGGAACAGCTGATTCGCACGCTGTTGAAACGCAAGTTGGAGATGGACCACATCATCGCCCGGCTGCGCACCCGTGCAGACGCGACCACTAAGGCGCTCGCCGTCGAACACGAGCAGCTCGACGAGCAACGGCGGGCGTTCGATTCGTTGCGCCAGCAGGCGGAAGCGCTGCTGCAGGATCCGATGCGCTCGGGTGCGTCGGCAAGCGCGATGCCATATCAGCCGCCGATCACCGACGACGACGTCGAAGTGGCGCTGCTTCAGGAAAAACAACGCAGGAGCCGGCCATGATCGCCACACGACGCCCCAAACCCCCGACGTTTCTCGGCGGCGCTGCGATTGCGCTCGTATTCGCGGCCGCCGGTGCCGCGGTGTTCGCCGCGCTGACACCGTGGCTCGCATCGCATCTCGCAATCCGCGGCATCGCGATCGCGCTCGGCGGCGCGTACACGCTGTATCTGTTGAGCCGCAGCGAGGAGCGCACCGGGCGGATCGCGACGGTTGCGATGTGGTGCGTTGTCACTGCACTCACAACCGTGTTCGTCGGCACGCTGCCGCTGTTTCTGATCTGTCAGGTCGCCGCGATCTGGCTGATCCGTTCGTTGTACTTCCACGGCTCCATCGTCAGCGCGCTTGCGGATCTCGGCATCGGCGGCCTGGCCCTCGCCTCCGCAATCTGGGCTGCCAGGAGTTCCGGAAGCGTCTTCCTGTCGATCTGGTGCTTCTTTCTCGTGCAGGCGCTGTTCGTCGCACTGCCCGCCGACATCACCGCAAAGGCGCAGCGGGACGACGGCGACGATCAACCCTTCAAACGCGCTCAACGCAGCGCAACGGCGGCCATGCGCCGCCTCGCCGCAAACGCCCATCACATTTGAGGATCATTCGATGAAAGCAAAACTCGTTGGTACCGCACTGTTCGTCCTGACCGCTGCGGCGGTCGCTTACCCCGCGCTGAAGAGCAGCGGGAGCATCAACACCCACATCAACACCACTCCGATCAACGTGGTGCCCATCAACACGACATTGCCGGTCAACCGGCCGGTAATCGATGTCGTCTTCGTGCTGGATACAACCGGCAGCATGAGCGGGTTGATCGACGCCGCGAAGGAGAAGATCTGGTCGATCGCCTCGTCTATGGCATCCGCGCAACCGACGCCGATCATCCGCATGGGTCTGGTCGGCTACCGCGATCGCGGTGACGAATACGTCACGCGCGTTGTCGATCTGTCGTCGGACATCGACACGATGTACGCCACGCTGATGCAGTTCGCCGCGAATGGCGGCGGCGACGGTCCGGAGAGCGTCAACCAGGCGCTGCACGAGGCGGTCGCGTCGATGTCGTGGAGCCAGGAAGGCAACGCGTACAAGGTGATCTTCCTCGTGGGCGATGCGCCGCCGCACATGGATTATCCGGACGATGTGAAGTATCCGCAGACGCTCGCGCTTGCAGCCGACAAGGGCATCGTGGTGAACACGATCCAGTGCGGCAACGCAGTGGATGCGAAGCAACCGTGGCAGCAGATCGCATCGATCGGTCACGGCAGCTACTTCAACGTCGATCAGGCGGGCAGCGCTGTCGCAATCGCAACGCCGTTCGACGCGGATCTCGCGCGCCTTTCTGCCGCGCTCGATGAAACCCGGCTGTACTACGGCACCAAGGAAGAGAAGGCGCGCACGCAGGCAAAGGTCGACGCGACGGATACCTTGCACGCATTCGCGTCACCCGCATCGCAGGCGCGGCGCGCTGCCTTCAACGCATCCGCGGCCGGCGAGATCAACGCAATCGGTGAAAACGAGCTCGTCTCGGATGTAGCGAGCGGTCGCGTCGACCTCGCGAAGGTCGAGGCGGACAAGCTGCCGGAACCGTTGCAGGCCATGTCCGTGGAAGATCGCAAGAAGGTCGTCGGCGAAAGCGCAGCGAAGCGCAACGAACTGCAGCAGCAGATCAAAGCGTTGGCCGACCAACGCGACCACTACGCCGCGGCGCAGATCGCCGCATCAGGTGGTGCCAAAGACTCGCTCGACGACAAGATCTACGGCGCGGTGCGAGAGCAAGCCGAGAAGAAGGGCCTGACCTACCCGGCCGCTCCGAAGTACTGAGGCGATCGACCTTCAGGCGAAGCGCAGGACAGCGTCGCCTGAGGGCAACTTCAACGAACAACGTATTCGGTCGACCAACCGCTGCGGCGGACCGACCTCGATTCCCTCTGCCTCGATCCGGCGACCGCCGATCGTCCAAGCTCCCGCTGCCATCGCATCATTCGCCGACACCGAACACTGCAGCGCGAGTTCTGTGTTGCTGCGAACCGCAATACACCCATCGACGACGACCCCGCTCAGCGCGCCGCGGACGCACAACCACGCGACGCGGCCGGTAGTATCGAACCAATGCGCGGTGATCGGCGTCGCTTGTCCCGTTGCATCGTGATGCGCGCGGTCGATTGCACCGAGCATCAGATCGCCGCGCAGACTTGCGGTGATGGCGCGACCGGCCACGCGCCGCTCGACGGTCCTGTCGGCAACCGGCGCCAGCAGCGCCGCGCGGATCTCGTCGGAGATCGAAGGCGGCGCGAGCGCCAGCAACGGTACCGCGCAGAAATCGTGCGCATGTCCGAACGGCTGCCTCAGGTCAGGAAAGGCACGCGCCGCAGCGCCGCACGTCCACCACATCCACAGGCCGAGCAACGACGCATAGCGCGTCATGTCCATGCCGTAGGCGCGATCGTACGGCCCGCACAAGTTGTGCATCGCAGGGTGATAGAACTGTGCAATGTCGCGCCATAGCGCCGCTTCGAGCCGCTGTCCTGCTGCAACCAGCAGCGACGAACCCGAGCGTCGCCACAACGCCAAGCCCCACAGGTCGACGCCGTAGTAGGTCGGTGAGTTGAATTCGCGGAAGCCGCCTTCGCTGCGATACAGACGCTCGACCTCCGCCGCCATTTGTTCGCCACGCGATCGATCGCCGTGCTCGCACAACAACCATGCCTGCATCAGCGCGATGTTGCTGTAACTCGCCACGATGCGATCCACCGGCTCACCGCGAATCGCGCGCGCAATGGCCTCTAGAGCCCGTTCACACCGGGCCGCGCCCAACACGTCCGCATAGTCGCGCAACAGCACACCGAGTAGACAGCCGATGAACTGCCGCCAGTTCGGATCGTAGTCGCGCCAGATCATTGCGCCTTCCTGTGGGTCGGGTTCCTCCGGCGCGCGCGGCCAGGTGC
>JANLUG010000701.1:0-1690 GCA_031363335.1 Gammaproteobacteria bacterium | reverse complement strand
GGGGTTGACGACACCGCTCCAATAAAGCCCGTCGAATCCTCGCCGACCAGTCCCTGTTCTCGCGCCTCGTCGAGCGTCAATGCAACCGCGGCGAGCGGCACGAACAGCAGCAATGCGCACAGCAATCGTCGAACCATGTTCGGCTCCTTCAAAGCTAAGTCGTCAAAAAATGTCGCTGTTGTTATCGATGGCGCTGTCGAGCTGTTTATCGACCTTGATCAGAATCTCGTGGCGGATGTTCACGTTGAGATTGATCGTGATCGGCTCATCCGTCGCGACCTTCACGGTCGGCGTGCACCCACCGACCCCGACGAGCGCCGCCACCAGCACGGCAGAGAGAAAGAACGGCCTGAATGACGTCATCGCAATTCCTGCAAACACGGCGAGCGTTACCATATCAGCATCGACCGGCGCGCGACACTCAACGCGTGAATCGCTGCTCGACGCGCTCCGTCACGCCTTCTGCGGCGCGCAAGCTCTCGAGCAGCGCAGGCACACTCTCGGTGAGGTTCAGATTGAACTGAATCGGGCGACCACTCTCTACCGCAGGGTTTACACCCTTCAACCGCACACCCAACGTCAAGGTGCCGTCCGTCGCAAGCGCCACGTTGGCATCCAGCGTGTCGTATCGGAAATCTTCGAGCGCCTGAAATGCAAAGCCGAAGCCGGAATGGGCGACCATCGACGACGCCGCCGCCCCTTTGTACATCAGGGTGCCGCCGGGCGCGCGCGCAACGAGTCGGCCATCGTTTACCGTGAACGCTTCGCCGTCGATCGCAACCGGAAGCGTGCCGTCGAGAATTCCGCTGCCTTGCACGTCGCCGCCTTCGAGCGCCAGTACATCGGCAAGCGATACTCCGGTCAGTTCGATCCCGAACTCACCCTTGTCCGTCGCGATCTCGTAGCTGAATTCCTTAGCTGAGAACCGTCCACCCAATACCGAACCGGACAGATCGCTTATCAGCGCGGCGCCGTTCGCTACAGCCAAATCGAGCGACACGTTCGTCAACGGAAAGCCGACGTCGATCGAGTCGATCGAGACCTTCGTTGCGGCAACCGCCAGCGAGTCGGTGTCGAGTTTCAACGGCACGTCGACCGTCAGCCCGCTGATGGCGTAGTCCTCGTAGTGCGCGCGCTGGCCCTTCACACGGACATGACCGCTGACGCTGTAAACGAGTGTCTTGGAGGCATCCCATCGGCCATCCATCGCCAGCGCGATCGTTCCCTCGTCGAGATCGTAGGCCGCGTTGAAACCCGGCAACTGTGTCGTGAGGACCGCCTTCTTGACGTCCCAATCACCCGCCACCGTGAATGCGCCGGTCGCGCTGACGAGATCGTGCGACAGCGTGACGCGCGCCGCCAATGCATCGCGCCCGGCATGCGTGCGCAACACCGCCGCCGCAGTGATTGCATCGCCATCGACTTTTACCTGCTCCACCGAAACCCACGCATTGCTCAGCGCGATCGTGTGCTTGCCGACATTGATCGGCGGCAGCGCTGCCTTGAGATCGACCGAGTCGATGAGCACCTGCGTCGGAGTCGACGACGGTATCTCCAAGGTCAGCGCCGAAACCGTGGACAACTCCACGCCGTCGGCCGTCAACACGACGTGCGCGCCGGGCGCGAACACCGCCTTGATCGAACTGCCGATCGTGTAGTCGCCGTCGACCGCGACGTCGAACAGGCGCTG
>JANLUG010000684.1:0-2684 GCA_031363335.1 Gammaproteobacteria bacterium | reverse complement strand
AGCTATCCGGAAATGGTCAAGGCTGCCGGAGGAAAGTCCGTTGTTATTCCGACGACAGCCGTGAACGGTTTTAAATTCACGGCTGCAGAACTAGAAAAAAATATTACTTCTAAAACTAAAGTTGTGATCATTAATTCCCCTTCTAATCCCACAGGGGTCATGTATACCGCGAGTGAGCTTAAGGCGATTGCCGATGTGTGCGTTAGGCATAAGATTTTTGTTGTGAGTGATGAAATTTACGAGAAGTTGATATATGATAATGACGCTTTTATTTCCATTGCGTCTTTAGGAAAAGAGATTTTCGATTTGACCTTTACGGTCAACAGCCGGTGACGAAGCCCGACATCGAGCGGCCCGGCTTGAACGTGCCGGGCTGCATCGTAAGCCCCCAACTGAGTTCATGGCGGAAGCCGAACGGGTCGGTGAACCAGACGACCTCGGCGACCGCGCGTTGCTTCGCGAGGCCGGCGTCGCCGCGGTGAACCGTGAAGCCGTTGTGTTCGACGTGCCTAACGGCAGCCTCGAGGGGTGCCGGCCCCGTGACGGCCCAGCCGAGGTAGGCGAGGTCGTTGCGCTCGCCCGGATGGATATGAATGCGTGCTAGTGCGTCGTCCACGCGCAGCCGCACGGCACCGTCGGGGCCGGGCTCGGCGACTTCGGCACCGAGGATCGAGGTGGCGAAATCGGGCCAGGCCGCGGTGTTCGGCGAAGCGAATCCGATGTAGCTCAATGATTGAATCACAGCACCATCTCCAGTTTGTCTGAACCGAGCATTGCCCCGCCGACATAACGCGCGAGCGGATCGGGCACCAGGAACGCATGGCCGAGCGCGCCTTGCACGTCCTGGAAGCGCTGCTGCAACGGATGATCGAGGTAGATCGAACGGCCGCTCGCCGAGCGCATCAAACCGACCACCGCATCGGCGACCAGATCGCAGCCGCGGTTCATGTTCCAGCGCATCTGCGCGCGCAGCGCCATCGACGCGGGCTCGCGCGCCTGCGCCATCTCGACGAGTTCGGTCGCGTCGGCGCGCATACGCGCCGTCGTCGCATCGACGCACCACGTCGCGTCGGCGAGGCGGCGCTGCAGCAGCGCATCGTCTGCGGCGCGATTCGGCCCGAGCCGTCGCGTTGCGTTCTGTTCGATCCAGGCATCGATGAAGCCGCGCGCGGAGCCGAGCGTGGATGTGGCGAGCGCCATGTTGAAGACGACCGACCACGGCATCCGATACAGCACGCCGGTATTCGTCTCGTGTCCCGCCAGTGGTTGGTTGAACGCGTAGTCGAGGTGCGACTGCGTGCGATGCGACGGCACGAACGCGTTCTCTACGACGATGTCTTTGCTGCCGGTGCCGCGCAGGCCTGCGACGTGCCAGGTGTCGTCGACGCGGTATTGGTCGGGGAACAGCAGGAACGAGCGGAAATCCGGCAGCGTCATGCCGTCGATTTCGAGTTTGCCGACGTTGGCGCCGAGGTTGACGCCGCGGCAGTGATCGCAACCGGACGAGAACGACCAGCGACCGGACACACGAAAGCCGCCGGCGACCGGTTCTGCTTTACCGGTGGGGTTGTACGACGACGAGTGCATCGTCGCCGGATCGTCGCCCCACATGTCGCGCTGCGCGCGTTCGTCGAACAGCGCGAGCTGCCACGGATGCACGCCGATGACACCGGCCACCCAACCTGCAGACGGCGAGGCGCGTGAGATCTCGAAGATCGCTTCGAGGAACTCGACGATGCCGGCTTCGCCGCCGCCCCAACGAGTGGGTTGCAACGCGCGGACGAAGCCGTTGTCGAGCAGGAGTTTCCAGGTGTCGTCGCTCAGCCGCCGCAGCTTGGTGTCTTCAGCTGCCGTCGCGGCGAATGCCGGTGCGAGTTGTTTTGCGTGCTCGACGAGATTCAACGTCATTCCCCTTTGTTCGTGCAGCGATCGCTACAGTGAGATAAAGGAGTGGTCGAGGTCAACAGAGGAGAAGCCCAAGTCGGTCTGCTGAGGCGCTTCGAATCTGTGCGGAGTGGAGGCGGGCGCGTTGCTTGGTTTACAGGGATGGTGCGGAGCGGGTCGGGTCGTCATGGTTTGTCGGTGGCGGATGCTTTGATCTGCGTAAGATCTTCCCCTTAAATTGGTCGTTGGGGTTGTAGATGATCGGCGGTTTTGCGATACTGTATTCATATCCAGTAGTCGGATTCCGCCATGTGCATCCAAACAATTCAGGCCGAAATCGTCTCGCTGTGCGCGGACATTCACCGCGCTGAGTACCGCCTCCTCGCATTGATCGAAACGTTGGATGCCGCGCAATCGTGGCGGCACGACGCGATGCCGAGCTGCGCGCATTGGTTGAACGCGCATTGCGGGCTCGATCTGGTGACGGCGCGCGAGAAGGTGCGCATCGCGCACGCGCTGCCGAAGCTGCCGCTGATCCGGGCGGCGTTTCGAAGCGGTGAACTGAGCTATTCGAAGGTGCGAGCGATCACGCGCGTCGCCGATTGGGAGAACGAAGCCGATCTCGTGGCGATGGCAACCGCGAATACCGCGGCGCACGTCGCGCGCATCGTCACCGGGTTGCGACAGGTCGAGCGGTTGAAGGAAGCGAAGGTCGCATTCGACGCTTATCGGCATCGGTCCTTCACGTGTCGCTTCGACGAGAATGGTTCGCTGGTGTTCGAGGGCCGGTTACCGGCCGA